>CAVHKA010000011.1:0-19522 GCA_963636325.1 Agathobacter sp.
GCGTTTCCGCGGGGATGCGGGTGGCAAGACAGGCGTAGGCGGGCTTGTTCCAAGTAAACAGCCCGGCCTCCTTGGACAGACGGCGAATATCGGCCTTTGTCAGTCCGCAGTCCCTGAGCGGGGAATATACCTTCAGCTCCCGCAACGCCTGCATTCCGGGGCGATCTCCTGCATCGTCGGAGGCGTTAGTGCCGTCTATAAGCGTGGTAAAGCCGTCCGCGCTTGCAGCGTGCAGAATCGACGAGAAAATCGACTTTTTGCAAAAGTAACAGCGGTTGACGGGATTTGCGGCGACCCTCGGATCGGAGAGAATATTCACCCGTAAGACGGTCATGTCGGCGTGAAGCGCCTCGGCCAAACGCTTGGCGTCGTCCAACTCAAACTGCGGCTGAAATGCTGTTTTTACATAGTAAGCCCGCACCTCGGCTCCCAGCTGCGTTGCGGCATAGAGCAGATACGCGGAGTCCACACCGCCGGAAAAGGCCAGCGCGATTTTGGGGTATGCTGCAAAGAATTCTTTTAATTCCAATTTCAATTCTCCTCAATTGCATATAAAAAGGGACACACAACCGCTCCTTTGAGGATGGTTGCGTGTCCTTGTGGTACACGGTTGTATAAATTCAAATATTGGGATGGCGAAAGTGCTTGGGCAGTCGCCAATCGACTTGAGTCGATGTTGGGGCTATAATACAATAAGTGCGTTACGGTGTCAACCGGCTTAGCACATTTTTTCAGAAAAACACACGGCAAGCATGAGAAACCGAAGTCCTGCTTGATCGACAAGAGTAAGACTAAATGCACTGATTCCCAGACAACAAAACATGCGAGCAATCACACGATTACCGCTCAGGGTCATTTCTTTTTCATTTTCTGGAGAAAATTCGATGCTGTTCCTGCGCCTCCAGCTTTTTCAGACCGGCCTCCATGGGGGCAATATCCCTGCGGAACGCCTCCGCGCCTGCATCCTCTACATACTCAAATTTTTGCAGAAGCAGAGCATTTTCAGTGCGCAGTTCCTCCAATTCCTCCGTCAGCTCTGCAAGTCTAACAGCCAATTCCCGGCTGCAGATGATACGGAGAAAAGGCAGTTCCTTTTTCTCTCTTGTAAGTGCGGTACGCTCTCTGGTTTTTTCCTTGATTTGCTGTACCAGACTGGTGTAACGCTCCAGCTCCGGCCTCCATATCCCGTTAGCAAAGAGTACTGGACGTATATTTGAATGCCAGGTGCGTATGCAGAGCAGTGACGCTATGGGCATACTCCGTGGACGATGTGGTGCTGACCATCACAAACCTATTTTCCCTCTTGCAATTTTGGGCATACTCCAGTATACTGATACTTGTTGATACTAATTGCAATCAGGGACGGAGGCGCTTTCATGGATGCCGCATTGTTTACCAAGATGCTGTCCGACAAAAACATTCTGGATTTGAGAAAGCTCGGCTATAAATTCCCACAGGCCGACATCAAAGAGTTCACGGAACTGCTGAAAAACGGCTTCTATCAGTCGCTGCCACTCAAGGATTTTTCCGGGCAGAACATCGTCTATCTGAGCAGCATTGCGCAGGTGCGCCTTTCCGCTGCCAAGGTGCTTTTGACGCCGCAGAACAGCACGCAGCTTTACGGTGTCAAGGCTATGGAGGATGAGATCGTTTCCACCTTCACTATTGAGCAGGTGGACTTCACCCGCGACAGCGTCCGCAAGATCCTCTCTGGCCTTGCTCCCACAGACGAAAGCGAAAACCGCATTTTCGGCATGAAAAAGGGACTGGAGTTCATCAGCAACCCGGCGAATCAAATCACCGAGGAGTCGATCCACCGGCTCTATGAAATGGCCATCGGAGCCTATCTCCCCGAGGAAGACCGACTGCTGCCCGGTCATTTCTACCGGCATGACAGCGTGTATGTGGTCGGCGCAAAGGTGGAGCACACGGGCCTTCCCTGGCAGGCACTGCCGGAGCGCATGGGAGAGCTGGTTGCGTTTATCCATGAAGAATCCGAGATCAACGATCTGCTGAAAGCGGCACTGATCCATTTCTACATGGCGTATCTGCACCCATACTTTGACGGCAACGGCAGAATGGCGCGGCTGATGCATTTGTGGTATCTGGTGCAGCAGGGATATTCCTCGGCGCTGTTTGTGCCGCTCTCTGAGTACATCAACAAAAGCCGCAAGGGGTATTATAACGCCTATACGCTGATGGAGGAGAACGCGACCATCAGCGGCATGGTGGACGCAACACCGTTTTTGGTTTACTTCATCGAAAATGTGTATCATAAGCTGAACGGGGCGCTTCCGACCGCTCAGACGACCGCGGCATTTCAAGAAGCCCTGTCCCACGGGCAAATCACAGAGAAGGAGAAAGCGCTGTGGGAGTTTGTCCTGTCCGCTTACGGCGACACGGAGTTCTCCACCAAGCAGTTGGAAAAGGACTTTGGGAACGCCGCCTACGCGACGATCCGCAGCTTTGTGTTGAAGTTTGAAAAGCTGGGACTTCTCAAGTCGACGCAGTATGGGAATCGCGTGAAGTATGCGGTTCGTGTATGATGAAAACGAGAGTGGCTGCATCTGGCGCGCAGACTACTATTTGACTACTACCGCGAAAAATCTCGGAAGCCCTGTCCGATAAGGCTTTCGAGGTTTTTCTCCAAAATGGCGGAAATTTGTGCAACACCAACCAAGCCCTTGCGCCGCAGGGCTTTCCGGCTTGACGGCCTGATAACTCCGACTCTGTAGGCCGCTGGTTCGAATCCAGTCGGGCGTACCAAAAACCGTCTCAAACGTATCGTTTGAGACGGTTTTTATATGTTGAAAGTTATAAGAATTGAAACCTAACTTGACCACTATTGCGCGATTTGGAATCCAACTGAGCTATTAGATTATTTCATATCTCCAGCATCCCTTGCAGCTCCGCACTGGCGGCCTTTTTGTTCTTGTCGAAGGCATGGGTGTAGATGTCCAGCGTGGTGGAGGGTTGGCTGTGGCCGAGGATGCCTGCTACTGTGGCAACATCCACGCCGCCCGCAATCATCAAGCTGGCGGCGGTGTGGCGCAGGCTGTGGACATTGAACTGCTCCGGCAGGCCGTTCTTTTTCAGGATACACTTGAACCGCCAAGTGAAGGTGGTGGGCGTCATGGGCAGGCGTGTACCCTGCCGGCGGAACAGGAAGTCATCATCACTCAGCTTTCGTTCGTCGTAGGTCTGGGTAATGTACTGGCACTCGTGTCGGTATTCCTTCAGGAGCGATTCCATTTCGGCGGAGAAGTAGACGTAGCGGTCCCCGGAGCGGGTCTTGGGTTCTTTAACGAAGATCTCGTCGCCGGTGATTTTCACCGCGTTGCGGCAGATGTGGATGGAGCGCTGTTCCCAGTCAATGTCCCGCCATTGCAGGGCACAGCACTCGCTGCGCCGCATCCCTGTGGCGATGATAAGCTTGAAGTACGTCTCGTACTTGATGCTTTCTTCCTCCAGCGCGGCGATGATCTTCTGCGCCGTTTCCTCGTCAGCAATTTTCTTCTCTGTTTTCTTGCCTGCATAGCGGTAGGTGCGCCACGCGGGGTTATGCGTAAGAAAGCCACCCTCCACGGCATCGGAGAGGATACTGCACAGTGTCGCGTGCACGCCCTCGACGGTGCTTTCGGAGAGTGGCTTTCCGGTTGCGTCGCTTTTCGTCTGACGCAGGTCGGCATAGAGTTTTCGGAAGTGTTCGGGCCGCAGATCAGTGAGTTTGTAGTGGCCCAGTACGGGGAGGAACCGCTCCAAGTCCTGCCTGTCCCGGTGCAATGTGGACTTTGTCAGCTTGCCGGGTGCAATATCCCGCAACCACAGCTCGGTGTACTGCGCCAGCGTAAGATTTTTCTGCGGCTGTGGGTTATCCTTGCAGGAGCGCTCAAACAGGACAGCCTGTTCGTTGAGCCACTTCTCCGCTTGCTTGGGCGTCAGTTCCTCCGGAGGCCGGACGGTTTTCTGCTGGGACTTGATACGGTTGCCGTTGTAATCGTAGCCCATGGAGACCACGATGAGATAGCTGTTGCCACGTTTACGAATACTTGCCATGGTCATTCTCCTCTCTGGATATGTGTACTGTTGTGCTTTCGTCTGTCAACACAACATACTCCAAGAGACGGGAAATAGCTATACCCAAAAGGCAGAAAGATTATGGTGGGATTTAGCCCCTGATCGCCTCATGGCCCTTCGCCAGATCGAACTCCGCTTCGATCTGGGCGGAGGGCTTTTTTGTCAGCAGGCTTACCGCCGCGATGACCAGAATGCCGGTCAGGAAGGCGGGCAGCAGCTCATAGATGCCCCACACGCCGCCCAGCGGCTTGATGAGGTACTTCCACACGAACACCATGACGCTGCCTGCCGCCATACCGGCGATGGCGCCGGGCAGGGTGGTGCGCTTCCAGAACAGGGCGCACACCACCAGCGGGCCGAACCCCGCACCGAAGCCCGCCCAAGCGAAGGACACGATGCCGAACACGGAGCTTTCCGGATCACGGGCAAAGACGATTCCCAGAATGGCAATGACGATGACGGTGCCGCGGGCGGCCAGCATGGCGGCCTTGGGGGACAGCTTCAGTCCCATGGTCTCCTGCAAGAGATTCTGGGACACGCTGGAGGACGCCGCTAATAGCTGGGAGTCCGCCGTGGACATGGTGCTGGCCAGAATACCCGACAGCACCAGCCCCGCCAGCAGCGCCGGAAGGATGCCGAAGCGGGACAGGAAGGCGGCAATCTGAACGATAACGGTCTCGGTGTCGGAGCCGTGGAGGAGGGGCAGCAGGCCCTTGGCGCTCATGGCGCGGCCGGCGATGCCGATGACCACCACCAGCGCCATGGAGATGGTGACCCACACGGAGGCCACCCGGCGGGAGAGTTTCAGCTTCCTTTCGTCCTCAATAGCCATGAACCGCAGTAGGAAGTGGGGCATACCCAGATAGCCGAGGCCCCAGGACACGGTGGTGAGGATGTGCAGCAGGGAGTAGGGCTCGCTGCCGCCGGTGGTCTCCACATAGGAGGCGTCCAGTGCCAGATACCCCGGCAGGGCGCGGGCGTTGTCCAGCACGGCGCCGATGCCGCCTGCCTGCACCACCGAGAACACCAGCACCGAGAAGATGGCGATGGTCATGATAATGCTCTGGAAAAAGTCGGTGATGGACGCCGCCAGAAAGCCGCCAGCCGCCGTGTAGCCTACGATGACCACGGCGGAAACGACCATGGCGGTCATGTAATCCATGTCCAGCAGGGAGGAAAACAGCTTGCCGCACCCGGCGAAACCCGCCGCCGTGTAGGGGACGAAAAACACGATGATGATAACGACGGCAATGGCGGAGAGGATGCTGCGGCTGTCATGAAAACGGGCGGAGAAGAACTGTGGCAGGGTGATGGCGTCCACCACCTGAGAGTACCGGCGGATGCGGCGGGCGATCAGCAGCCAGGAGCAGTAGGTACCCACCGCCAGACCGATGATCGTCCAGCCCACGTCCGCCACGCCGGAGAGATAGGCAAGCCCCGGCAGGCCCATCACCAGATAGCTGGACATGTCCGATGCTTCGGCGCTCATGGCGGTGACGAAGGGGCCGAGGCTGCGGCCACCCAGAAAGAAATCGGAGGTGGAGGCCGTCCGCTTGGCGTAGTACACGCCGATAGCCAGCATCCCCACAAGGTAGATGAAAATGGTAACAAGAATACAGATATTTGCCTGAGACATATGAAACTTCCTCTTTATAGTGTAATAACGGTGTAATCGTGTTTTGCGTAAGGCAGCAGCTTGTGCAGGATATCCCCGGTTTTCAGCTTCATATAGCCGGTGGTGGTGCCGTCGCTGCAGCCGTACCATTCACCGGCGGCCACGTCGTGGTCGAACACGATCTGCACGTCCCGCGCCGTGTCCAGCAGGGCGCTGAACACCGTGGCCGCGCCGATCTTCGTACCCAGCAGCTCCTCCATGCGTTCCGATGGAGCGAAGGAGACGCGGGAAATGCCCAGCACGGTGCTGAAATCCTTGGAGCGGAAGGGCTTGTCGCCGCAGGTGATGAACAGGTAAAAGGCTGTCTGCTGGCGGTTGCACAGGAACAGTGTCTTGACCATCTGCATGGAGAGGACTTCGTCGATACGGACGCAGTCCTCCATGGTGATGGCCTCGTCGGTGTCCACCCGCTGATAGTCGATCTGCAAGGCGGTCAGGGCGGCGTAGACCCTTTCCTGTAGGGGATTGCGGAACGTGCGGGGCGGCTCCCGCATGGGATTACTGACATAAAACATGATACTTCACCTTTCTCTTGCGTTTTTTGCGGTAATACTGTACCATAGAAAAGAACATAACAAAAGCGAATGTTTCAAATATATAGCAGCACAAAAACAGATATAAAAGGTGGGCGTCACCATGGATATGAACCTTCTGAAATACATGGCCTTTGTGAAAACGGTGGAGTACGGCAGCTTCACCAAGGCGTCGGAGATCTTGCACTACTCCCAGTCCGGCATCAGCCGCATGATCGGTGATCTGGAGCGGGAGTGGCACATCGCGCTATTGGAGCGGAACCGCTCCGGCGTGAAGCTGACCTCCGACGGGTCGCGGCTGCTGCCCTACGCCAGAAAGCTGTGCGAGGAGTATCAGAAGATGCAGATGCAGGTGGACGACCTGCGGGGCGTGCAGACGGGGTTGATCCGCATCGGCACCTTCTCCAGCGTGGCCACACACTGGCTGCCCAACATCATCCGGGCGTTTCAGAAGGACTACCCCGGCGTGGACTATGAGCTGCTGCTGGGGGATTATATGGAGATCGAAGCGTGGATCGCCCAGGGGCGGGTGGACTGCGGCTTTCTGCGGCTGCCCACGGCGGCGGAGTTTGAGACCGTCACCTTGCAGCAGGATCCGCTGCTGGCGATCCTGCCGGAAGGGCACCCTTTGACGAAGCTGGACAAGGTGCCGCTGGAAGCGTTGTGCCACGAGCCGTTTATGCTGCTGGCCAAGGACGGCAACATGGATTGCAGAGAGATATTCGAGCGGTGCGGCCTGCAGCCGCGGGTGCACTTCACCACATGGGATGACTATGCCATCATGTCCATGGTGGAGAGTGGGCTGGGTGTCAGCATGCTGCCGCAGCTGATCTTAAAGCGCATCCCCTACCGCATCGTGGCGAAGGAGGTGGATGTGCCCGCCTATCGCACCATCGCCTTTGCGGTGCGGGAAGGAAAAACCGTTTCACTGGCAGTGAAACGGTTCATGGAGTATTTGAAGTATCGGGATGACGGAGTGTGAGCGACACCGACTATCCTGTACGATAAGGCCCGTCACACATACGGCGGAAGTTGCGGTAAACAGTGCTTCATGGAGTGGCGTTGCGCACCTGCCTGACGTGGAGGCCGGCAGCATCAACAGCAGCGCCCCCAGCAGGCGGCCGACGGCGATACCGTCACCTTGAAGCCATCAAAGCCCGGCGTCATCATCACCATTGCCGGAGAGTACGGTTCCTCCGGCAAGCAGATCGGCAAGGCGGTGGCGCAGAAGCCGGGCATTCCGTTTTACTACAGAGAAAAGAATAAAACCTGTTGTGGAATCGTCACAGCCTATGCTATACTAAGCAGAACCACAACTTTGGAAGGCGGGGTGACGGCATGGACAAGCCCAATAGACAGACGCTGCACAGCGCGGTCGCAGTAGCCGCCGTCATCATTGCCGCTATCCTGCTGCGCAACATCGGGCGGGAGGTGCCCGGCCGGGCGCTGGGTATTCTGCGGAGCTTCCTGTATGTGGGGCTGTTCATGGCGTGGGGCATCTCTCTGCGCCGCAGGGTCATGCAGCCGCAGGCGCGGCGGACGCTGACCGCCATTGCCGGATTGATGGTGTTCTGGATCGCGGAGCGGTCCGTCAAATATTACTTTGTCACCACAGCGGCGGCTATCAGGTATCTGTGGTATTGCTATTATCTGCCCATGCTGCTGATCCCGCTGCTGGCGGTGCTGGTGGCGGCGTCGCTGGGCAAGCCGGAGAGCTACCGACTGCCAAAATGGACAAGGCTTCTCTATCTTCCCGTATGCTTGCTGCTGCTGTTGGTGCTGACCAACGACCTGCACCAGACGGTGTTCGCCTTCGCGCCGGAGCTGACGGAGTGGCGGGACACCGGCTATACCTACGGCCCCGGCTATTATGCCGTGATGGGCTGCATGGGACTGTGCGCCCTGACGGCGCTGGGCATCATGATCGTCAAGTGCCGTGGCTCCCACGGACGAAAGACCACATGGCTGCCGCTGCTGTTTCTGCCGCTGACCGTTCTTTACGCCGTGCTGTACGCCGCCTATATCGAGGATCACACGTCGCTGCTGTACTATCTGGCGGGTGACGTGACGGTGGCGCTGTGCCTGCTGTTTGCGGGACTGCTGGAAAGCTGCCTGCAAACGGGGTTGATCCCCACCAACACCGGCTACGATGCGCTGTTTCGGGCATCCTCCGTGGGTATGCGTCTGACAGACAAGGACTATGCTGTTCACTACGTTTCCGAAGCGGCAAAGCCGCTGGACGAGGCGGCCCTGCGCCGGACGGAGCAGGGGGAGTACCTGCTGGACGGCGGCACGCTGCTGAAGGCCCATACGCTCCACGATGGGCATATCATCTGGCAGGAGGACGTGTCGGAGCTGCTGCGGGTGAAGGCGGAGCTGGAATCCCTCAAGGAGGAATTGCAGGACCGCAACGAGCTGCTGCGGGATCAATACCGGAAGGATGCCCAGCGCTATAAGCTGGAGGAGCAAAACCGGCTGTACGATCTGGTGCAGCGGGAGACCCAGAGCCAGCTGCGGCAGATCGACGCTCTGTCCGCCCGGTTCACACATACGCCGCCGGAGCAGGAGGAGCAGCGCTCGCAGCTTCTGCTGCGGATCCTGGTGCTGGCCACCTACATCAAGCGGCACAAGGACATGGTGATCTCTTCGGATCGCAGCGCCGCGCTGCCGCTGCATCTGCTGGAGGGTGCGCTGCGGGAATCCTGCAGCAATCTGCCGCTGGCGGACATCAGCGACAACCTGTATCTGCCCCGCCGAGAAGCGATGCTGCCGGTAAGGACCACGCTGGCGGCCTATGACATGTTCGAGGACGCGCTGGAGACAGCGCTGGATACGTTATCCTATTACTATGTGACCATCTCCGGGGAAGGGGAGGGCCTGTGCCTGCGCGTCAATCTGGAGTGCGGCGCCGATCTGGCGGCGTTGGCGGGAAAATATCCGCAGGCAACGTGGGAGCGGGACGAGGACGGCTGGTTCATCACCTGTCCGCTGACGGCGGGAGGTGATGGCCTATGACATGGGGCATGATCCCCCAGACGGCGCGCCTGACGCTGATGACTGTGCTGTTCCTGATCCTGTGCATCCAGCTGTTCCAGTTGCTGCGGATGTATCCACGGCGGAAGTCACCCCTGTGGCGGGTGAGCGCTGTGTGGCTGGTGCTGCTTTTGGCGCTGCTGTGCGTGCTGTATGACCTCCCGTGGCTGAATGGCGTTCCGGTGTGGACGCTGTGGGGCATTGCGACAGCATCCATCCTGTTCACACTGTACGGGATATACCGCGGCGGACGCCGTTACGGCGGTTCCGTGACCCGCGCCAGCATCAAGGAGGCCATGGACGACCTGCCCATGGCGGGGTGCTATTTCACCCGCCGTGGCACGGTGAAGCTGTGCAACCGCCAGATGTACCGGCTGTACCACGCCATGACGGGCCGGGATCTGCAAACTCTCCCGGAGCTGCACGAGGCCATGGCCCACTGCACCGACCGGGGCATCGGCCAGACACATGACGGCGGCTTCGTGTTTCCCGACGGCAGCGTGTGGTACTATACCCAGCGGCAGACCGCCGCGCCGGACGGCCAGACCTATACCGAGGCCATCTTCACCGACGGAACGGAGCAGTACGCCGCCAACGACGAGCTGGCCCACGACAACCGAGAGCTGCGGCGGGTCAACGAGAAGCTGCAAAAAATGTACGCCCGTGCGGAGGATCGCATCCGGGAGCGGGAGTACCTGACCTTCAAAATGAAGATACACGACGATATCGGCCGCAGTCTGGCGGTGATCCGCCGGATATTGCAGAACGAGACCACGGAGGACGACGTGGCCCGGCAGCTGAAAAAGCTGTCCATCGCCGCCGGAACGCTGGTCTACTCCCAGAATGCCGGCAGCGACGATCCCTATGACCGGCTGCTGGCGCAGGCGGCGGAGCTGGGAGTGGAGGTGCGGCTGGACGGCATGCTGCCCATTGAGCCTGCCATTTATGATCTGGTGGTGCAGGCCATCCGGGAGTGCGTCACCAACTGTGTCCGCCACGCCCACGGCACGGCGGTGGCTGTCCGGATCGCCGCCGTCACCGGCGGATATACCGTCACCGTTACCAACGACGGCAGCGCCCCTCACGGCCCTGTCCGGGAGGGCGGCGGCCTGTCCAATCTGCGGCGCAGTATCGAAAACGCGGGCGGCGAAATGACGGTGTCCCACTATCCGGAGTTCGCCCTACGGTTTACCCTGATGCGGGAGGAGATGGAGCTATGACCACGCAGGTCCTGATCATTGAGGACAACAAGTATATGCAGGAGTTCTTCGCCGCCATGTTCCGCGCTGACGCGCGCTTCGCGGTGGCTGGTTCCCTGCGGGACGCGGCACAGGCGGCGTATTTCTGCCAGATAAACCGGGTGGATCTGGTGCTGATGGACGTGCAGACGCTCCACGGCCACTCCGGCCTGACGGCGGCGGAGGAGATCCGCAGCCAGTCGGCGCGGACGAAGATCATCGTGGTGACGTCGCTGGTGGACGCGCTGGTGCTGGAGAAGGCCCGGCGTGTAGGGGTGGACAGCCTGTGGTACAAGGATCACGGCGAGGCGGAACTGATGGACGTGGTGGAGCGCACGCTGGCAGGCGAGCATATTTTCCCCGACAGGGAACCCAATGTAGAGATCGGCAGCGCATGGTCGGACGAGCTGTCCGATACCCAGAAGAACATCCTGCGGCTGTACATCCGGGGTAACTCCTATGCTGCCATCGGCCGGAAGCTGTTTCTGGAGGAGGCCACCGTCAAATACCACATGAACCAGATGATCCAGAAATGCGGCTTCAAGACCAAGCAGGAGCTGGTGGCCGCCGCCATCGAGAGCACCGTCATCACCGCCATGGGCGACATCTAAGCGATTGGCAAAAAGGGATACTCCCTTTTTGCCAAAAATAAGATTCGCTCCGACCCGCATTCAGCCGCCCACCCTGTGGGCGGCTGAACACTCTCTCCGCGCAAAGTGTTTTTCACGACGTACACGCCGCCGTGAAAAACGATTTGACCTGTTCGCCGCCTTGGCGGGCGGCGAATTCTGCGAAGCGTATTTTGTTTTAATAAACCGGACAAACGCCATCTGTCAAACGACAGATGGCGTTTCTTTTGTTCAAAAAATGCCGTCAAAACTGAAAGACTATACTTTCGTATAAAGACAGAGAAGGTGAAACACCGTACAATGAAAGCGTGGGAAAATCTGATGATCTGATACAGAAAGGAAGGTGAAGCTATGCGGCTCATTGTGCTGGATATGCAGAGTCAGCTGGTGGCACGGGCGCTGGACCGGGTGCTGCGGATGGAAATGGCCGACTGCAACCCCATTATCTCGGACAGCCCGGAGAACACCATCGAGCAGTGCCGTCTTTTCCGGCCCTACGCCCTCTTTATGGAGGTCACCGGCTATACGCCGTGGATGCTGGAGGAGCGGCTGAAGATCTGCGAAGCCGTCCGGCGGCAGGGCAACGGCTGCAAGTTCGTGCTGTCGGTGGATGAAAATGCCGAGCCGAAGCTGGCCAACCGGGTCATGCAGTGCAAAAAGGACGGCCTGATCGACGCATTCATCTATAACTCCACCAGCGAGCGGTATCTGGCCGCCATTCTGGAGAGCTTGTGAGAAAGGCGGGATAAGAGGATGAAGAAACTTTGCATCTGCCTGCTGCTGATACTGACGCTGTGCCTGACGGCCTGCGGCGGCGACAGCGGCACAGGCGCGCAGTTGCCACCGCAGAACCACGGCAGCGGCACGGAAGCGCTGGAGCCCCAGCCGGTCGAACCGGATGTGACGGACGCCGTCGGAGAAGGCAACGTGGTCGGCGTTTCCAGCGACGATCTGACCGCCGAGGACCTGCTGGGCTGCTGGGTCATGACCGAGGACAACATCTATGACCCGGCGGACTTTGCGTTCACCGCTACGCTGGACTTCTATGAGAACGACGTGGGGATGATCCGGGCGGACTATCTTCAGCAGGATGACGGAGGCGGCAAGGTGCGGTTTGACGAGGCCGATATGCCGGTGACATTTTTGGAGGGCGCGCTGTATCAAAGCTGCCCCAACCAGTCGTGGTATGTGGAGCTGGAGCGCACCTCCGACCATCCGAACGACGACACGGCGTTCAGCGCCGCCCTGATCGACGGCGACACCCTGTATCTCTACACGGTGTGGACGCTGGACGGCAGCATGTGCGGCAATATCGCGAAATTTGAGCGCAGCACCGAACCGGTGGGATGAATATAAGCAGGGCAGGAGACTACAAAAAATGTGTTCTGAA
This sequence comes from Agathobacter sp., assembly GCA_963636325.1. Taxonomy (GTDB): domain Bacteria; phylum Bacillota; class Clostridia; order Oscillospirales; family Oscillospiraceae; genus Vescimonas. Next base: position 12,576 of record CAVHKA010000011.1, read on the forward strand.
AATGGAAAGGAGAACAACATGAAACGAACCAAAAATCTGCTGACGCTGATGCTGGCACTGGTCATGGCCTTTAGCCTGATGGCCTGCGGCGGCGGAAGCAGCGGCAAGAACGACGGGGCCGATGTGGCCGGTACTTACTACGGCACCGAGCTCAGCCTTTTCAGTGACGACGATTGGACCAGCATGACCGAATACTACGGCAACAGCAAGGAGGAGAACTACCTCCAGCTGAACGCCGACGGCACCGGCAGCGGCACCGTCAACGACATGCCCATCGAGTTCAAGTGGACGCTGAAGGGCACAGATCTGAATCTGGAGGCCATTCTCAGCGACTTTGACAAGGATCTCTACAAGCAGCTGGACATGGAGCCCACCACCACCGGCAAGCTGGAAAACGGCACTATCACGCTGGACTACTATCTGGGTACGCAGATCGGCATGCGTTTCGTCCGTGAGGGCGGCGTGGAGAACCCAGAAAACGGCAGCAGCGCCGAAAAGGGCGAGTTCCCCCTGTCCTTCGCCAGCGTTTACGAGGGCGACTGGGTGGGCCTGACCAAGTTCTATGACTGCACCGGCGACTTTGACAGCAACAACGGCAACACCTGCCACGCGCTGGCCCGGTTCCTGTTTGACGATAACGGCAACTGCACCCCCTTTGTCATCATCAGCGTGGATCAGAACGGCGGTCTGAGCGATGTTTCCGTCACCTATGACGCAACGGATGACGATATGGATCTCCACGGCAAGCTGATCGGCTATGACCTGACTGACGAGAGCTTCGTCCAGTTTTACACCGATGAAGATCTGCTGTACATCAATCTGGCGGTGGAGAAGGACAACGGCAGCGCCCTGAAGATCGTCTGCTGCCTGCGGCCCATCGGCCAGAGCTGGTCGGATGACGATTATCTGCGCCTGCAGCCGGAGTTCGAGGAAAAGTACAACGACATGACGCTGGAGGAGATCGTGGACTACTGGGGTCTGAATGTCACCATCCCCACGGAAGTTGCTTCCTCCGACAACGGCAGTACCAATAAGCCTACCACCCTGCCCACCGGCGGCACGAAGGTGGACACCAGCGGCTTCGACGGCGAGCTGGTGATCGGCGACAAGAAGAACGCCGCCATCAACTACCCCACCGACAAGCTGCAGGAGAGTCTCGGCGCGCTGCAGCAGGTCTCTGGCGACTACCTCTATTTCGAGAGCGGCATGTACGTCTATCCTGAGGGCAGCTCCTCCATCGAGGGCAGCCACAACAATATGTCCAACAACCTCAAAAAGGAGAAGGAGTTCCATGAGGATCTGACCTACACTGTGGGCGGCTTCCCCTGTCACCATGTCCGCTATATCGACTTCTGGGATAACGTGGTGCACTGCTACCTGCTGGATACCACCAGCCTGGGCAGCAGCGATGTGGCCGCCGTGTACTTCAAGGTGGAGATGTCCTCCGAGGCGGAGCAGTTGCCGCTGGCGGAAGCCATCATCGGCTCCCTGCACCTGAAGTAAGCCATGAAAAAGCTTCGTATTCTCTGCGCGGCGCTGTGTCTGGCGCTGGCGCTGACGGCCTGCGGCGGCACCTCCGGGACGATTCCTGTGGGTGATACGCCCTCCCCGTCGGGCGGCAAGACCTATAACGACAGTCTCATCACGGAGCTGTATACCATGGACGGCAGCTACACCGACGAGTGGGACAACGAATATACCTATTCTCTCCATGTGCCTCAGGTGTCCGCCGATTCGGCGGACGCCCAAGCACTGAACAAGGAGATCGCGGACACCTATCAGGCCGATGTGGACGCCTTGCAGGACGCGCTGGACAACGGTTACAGCCTGACGGTGTCCGATATCGCGTGGGAGAGCCACTGGACCGGCAGTCTGCTGTCGCTGGTGGTGTCCGCCCAGTACCCTGACGCCTCCAACAGCTACAACGTCTATCACTTCGACTTCGCCGGCGGCAAGCGCCTGACCGGCGCGGAGGTGCTCTCCGCACTGGATGTGGACGGCGACGCCTTCCTGACGGAGGTGCACCGGGCGGCGGCACAGACCTTTGACAACATGTATGCCGGAGTGGACGTGATGGACGCCGACACCGCCGGATATCTGGTGCCTCTGCGGGCCATGACCATCGCCATGGCGGACGGGGACGTCCCCTTTGTCCCCAATCCTGACGGCAGCTTTATTGCCTACCTGGACATCGGCTCCATCGCCGGGGCGGGCTGGTACGCCCAGCCGGTGGCCGTGGAGCTGCCGGAGACGGGCGGGGAGAGCGGCGCGGCACAGGACAGCGAGTATAACGCCTACCGCGTCGCCATCATCAGCGGCGGCCGGGGCTTGGAGGGCTATTCCGCCGGGACCGGACAGCACTATCCGGTGTACGGCTGCTACAGCAATTACACCGACGTCATGATGGCGACGGCGGGCGACGGTGGCCTTCTCTACGCTTTTGCCCTGACGGATACGGGCCATGTGGAGGTGGTGGACATCTACAACGGCGTGGAGTTCTCACACCTCAGCAACCGCGGCCCGCTGTTCGGCCTGACGGTCATCGAAAGTCTGAAGCCGGGCAGCGCCGACGCACCGATCGCCGTGGCGATAGACGGCACGGAGTACGACCTGACCGACTATGTGGCCGCCCAGACCGACGCGCTGGATCAGACCCTTGCGGGCCAGTGGCAGACGGAGGACGAGAATTTTATCCTCACCTGCGAGGTAAACGGCGAGACTACCCTGTACGCGAAGGAAGCCGCGGGCGGCAGTTACACCGCCTATCGGGGCGTTGCGGCGGCGCTGGGCATGTGTGACGACGGTTTGTTTTGCACCTGGTTCTTCCAGACAGACGGTGGCCTCATGGGCGCGTGGGCGGTGAACCCCGATTTCGGCGGTCTGACCGTCAGCACACTGGACGGCGAAGATCTCTTCGGCGGCCAAAGCCCCGTCAGCTTCCAGCAGGTCTGGGAGTAAGCGCTTTTCCCGCCCAGACGGGCGATATCACCATTTGGCAACATCATATAAGGAGGAAGCAATATTATGAAACGTACACACAGGCTGCTGAGCCTGCTGCTCAGTATCCTGATGCTGGTCTCCCTGCTGCCGGTCACGGCTTTCGCGGCAGGCACCGAGCAAGCCGGCAAGGCCGAGCTCATCGGCTTTGCGGCGGGTCAAAAGGCTGGTGATGCATACATCCAAAACAACGGAATGACGATTTTGGATGCCACCGGCACAGGCGGCAGCAACCCCAAATATTATGGAGACAGAGTAGGTCAGACGGCGACCCTGAGCCCGTATTGCCCGCCGTACGGCAGGACGCAGCACCCGAAATATGTGTATAACGATTACAATGCCACGGCCATCATCGTGCAGAACGCGGACGGCAACGGTACCCAGCGGCGGCTTCTGAAGGGCGACACCTTCAAGGAGGGCATGACCTACCGCTTCACGTTCCAGGATACCTCCTGGCCGGTGAACAGCAGCATCAAGGGCGGCGGCTATCTGGGTGAGCTGACAGAAAAGAATTTCACCATAAAGGGCGCAAAGGTCATTAAGGTCGAAAGAGTGACCCAGCGGCTCAATCTCGCAGCAGCCGACGAGATGCAGGGCTTCTTCTATAACGTCTGGATCACGATCGACGGTACGCAGAACGACTATGCGGTGCAGTACGCAAGCAACAACGTCACTGTTGCGGATCTTGACAGACCGGACACCTCAACTGCTATCGCAAAGACCGGCTATGCCAAAGAGGGCGCACAGATCACGCTAACCGCGGATAAGGTGAAGTCCGGCTATTTCTTCACGGGCTGGAAGTTCACCACCACCGATGACGGCAAGTTCTATACAAGTAAGGATTACATCCAGTGGTACTGCAATGTGACGGATTACACCAGCAATGAAGGCGGCTCCAACAAGGTGACCTGCTCCTTCCGTATGGGTGACAAGCCCCTCAAGGTCGAGGCGCTGTACGGCAAGCCGGGGTCTGCGGGCGTGGGCAATGTGACCTTCAACAACATCAAGCTGTGGGTGATGCCGCCGGTCAAGGGCGCCAAGGGCGTGACCATGGCCGTGCCGGAGTTCGATGAGCTGGGCACCACGTATCAGATCGGGAAGGTGGAGTGGCTGGAGGATAACGAAACCGGCGCGTACAACTACCTGTGCATGGATCCCAACAAGACCTTCGATACGGCCAATAAGTGCTACACCATGCGCGTGATGCTGAAGCTGAAGGACGGCTATGCATTCAGTGACAAGAACGGCGTTACCATCACCATCAATGGTGAAACGTACGGCACAGGCACAAGCAACCCCCTTAGCAACAGGGAAAGCCGCAAAATACCCGTGACCTATGACTACAGCGAGGCAAACAAATCGCTGGCAATCTATATCCCAGTAGGCGGGGACGGGGTCAAGACGCGGCTGGAGGACCGGTACAAGGCGTATGCCGCGCTGAAATTCGTTGACGCGCCCAGCAACGAAAGCGTCACCGTCACAAGACCCGGAAGCGGCAACCCTGAATGTGGGTCAGCGACCAAAAGCGACTTTACCATGGAACTGGAACAGGGCATCAATTACGATATTCAGGTGAAGGTTCGCGTGCCTCAGGCCATTCAGACCGCCATCGACAGTGGCCTGATGCAGATACTTCCCCAGTTCCGGTACCTGATGAACAGTGCCGACATGGGCACCAACCTGTGGCAGGGCAGTCAGGTCACAGATAGCAAGGATGGCAGCGACACCATCTATACCTATTCCACCAATTTCAGCCCCGTGGCCGGTGAGAGCTATAAGCTGGTGTTCGGCACGGATCTGGTGACCACCGGCGCGGACGCCCTGCGCATCGCGGGGAATATCATTTCCGGCACGTTCAATTGCGTGAACACCAAGATAACGGACGGCCCCACGGTGACCGGCAACGCGCTGAAAGCCGGAGCCATCTCCGGCCCGGTACTGACGGTGGCTGACAACGCCCTGTATACCGTCGGCGACACGGTGACGTCTTGGGACATTAGCGAAGGGAATCCTGCGGTGAATGGTAAGACATACTGGACGATGATCTGCCTTAACCCGAAACCCGGCTATGTCTTTGATCCCGGCCACGACTACAAACCTGATGTGAAGCTGGGCGGCGCTGCGGCCAAGACCAACTATGCCGTGGCTGTAGACGGCTCCGCCATGTTCCTGACGGTCTATGCCACCGCGACCCATGAGCATAAGATGGGGTATGAGCAGAGTACCACGAATCCGAGTATGCATGTCTACTGCTGCACCGTGGACGGCTGCAACTATGCAGAGCGTATGGAACCCCACGATTGGGGTGCCGGTGTTCTCTCCGAGGACGGAAAGCAAATCACCTATACCTGCAAGTGTGGTAAAAAAGAAACAGAAGAGGTATCTACGACAATCGAACCCAATAATATCTACGGCTTCAAAGCCAACGTCACCACCCCCAAGGCTGGCGAAACGGTGGGCGCAGGTACCAACTGGGTAACGGTCAATGAGAAATTCACCCCGCAGCTCAGTGAAACCACGGTTGAGTGGAAGAAAAAGGACGATACAAAGGTGCTCGGCAGGGATGATACCTTTGAAGCCGGGCAAGAATACACCATCACTGTGACCTTCACGGCGGCGGAAGGCTACAAGTTCTACGAAAATAAAACCTTCAATGTACTGTGGAACAGTGATGTAAAGCCAGATGCTCTTCAGACGTATGGTGAGGGCAGCAAAACAGTCACGCAGTCCATGACCTTCACGGTGAAGCAGTCTGTTGCTGTGACCGTTGCTATGCCTGGCCTGAAGGCGGGAGACACACTTCCGGCACTTACCATCGACCCGGCAGATAAACTTGATACTACCGGATATTGTTCGGCATCCGTGGCGAGAGCCGGAAAGACAACGGTTTATCAATACAAGTATGCGGCAAGTGCATGGAAGTGGTATGAAGGCAGCGATGAAGTAGAAAAAATCCCCCTGCAAGCGGGCGACGAGGTGGCCTATTGGTGGAATTTCAACCCGACGGGTGACAATGTGTTCAACATGACTGTGAACAGCGAGGGAGCCACAAATCTGACCACGATTTACTCGCTCCCCACGGGCACCATTCTTGCCTCCTACACCATCCCCACTGCTGACGACCCGAATGCCATCAGCAAAGTGGCGCTGACTGTCAGCGGCTATGAGTACGGCGAAAATGTTTCTGCCGCCGCCGTGAGTGCCGATCCTGCCAACGTGACCACCGGCGCATTGAACTGGAATCCCAATGATACCACCTTCGGCGCAAAAGCGTACACGGTGACGATACCCGTTACCCCTGCGGATGGCTGCACCTTCGCCTCCGGCTACCTCTTTACCGTCAATGGCTATCTGGCCGCTTATGACGAAGCGAGCCGCACCGTGACCTGCACGCTGCCTAAGCTACACACCCACGATTTCGGCAGTTGGACGAATCTCAATGATGCCGTTCACTACCATACCTGCAAGACTGAAGGCTGCGGCGTGACCGAGATGGAGGAGCACAATTGGGTCAAGGCCGGCGAGGTCGAGGCCACCACCACAACTACCGGCAGCATTACCTACAAGTGCAGCGGCTGCGGCGCGGAAAAGATCGAGACCACGCCCAAGCTGCCCGAAACTGTGGATCCCGGTAAGCCCGACCAACCCACCAGGCCCACTCAGCCGGAGCGGCCCAACCGCCGTCCCGGTTCCGGTTCGGGCACAGGCAGCACCACCAAGCCCAACAAGGATGTCAAATCCGGCAATACCGGCGACGCGGGCATTGCCCTGTATGCGGGCCTTGCGCTGCTGAGCGTTACCGGCGGCGCGTGGACCTTCGCCCGCAAGCGTAAGGAAAACGACAAATAAGGCGGCTGACAGGGCGGGCCGGACAGCGGCTCGCCCTGCCGTCTATAAAGCCTGCAAATAAAAAGTCAAGTCCTCAGCGGGACTTGACGAAAGAAAATATT
>CAVHKA010000012.1:0-19317 GCA_963636325.1 Agathobacter sp.
AGTATTTCTCTGCCACCGCACCGTAGTTGCGGGCCAGATCTCCCTTTGTGTCAGTGGCAAAGAAACTCATGCCGCAGGCGCAGGCGTACTCCAGGTTCGGGTACAGAAAGTAGGCAGTTTTGCCTACGCCGGATGCGCCGATCATGAGACAGTGAATATCATCGCTGTCCACCAGCGCCGTGATGCCGCCTTTTCTTCCGCTGCGGCTGCCCAGCACCAAGCCTTGGGCTTCCGGCAGATTTTTACCCACCCGCCAGTCGGCCACTTGGAATGGCACCAGCGCGTAGCTGCTGCGAATTTCCTGCTCCGTGGCCCACCGGGCCGTACCGTGCTGGCCATCGCCTACGGTTCTGGATTTAATGTTGTTGAGGTTATAGTTATCCGCCAGCAGCGACAGCGCAACGAACACCGCCACCACCGCGCCGCCCGCCGCCAGCAGAATCCAAAGATTTCCGGTCATGTAGATTCCTCCTGTGCCATCAAGTCCTCGTTCCAATCTTTTTGCACCGGTACCAGCCGCATGGTGGAAATATCCTCTGCACGGAGATAGCCCTCCATCCGCTGTGCCGCACTGTGTCCGGCCTCGTCGTTGTCCAGGCAGAGATACACCTGCCGGATCTGCGGATAGGCGCAGAGCATCTGCTCCACCGGTGTGAAGGCTGTGCCGCAGCAGGCCACATAGTTCTGCGCCTGCCAGTTATCCAGATGCAGAGTAACGTAGGACATCAGGTCAATGGGCGACTCGAATACATAGAGTGCTTCACCGCCGCCCGCGAAGTGAAAGCTATACCGTGCGTCACTGCCCTCCACGGTCTGGCGAAAGGATTTTCCCTGACTTGCTGTGCTTCGCAGGTGTGCGTGTCTGGCTGTGCCGTTTTCGTCCACACCGACGAAAACGCAGTTGTGATGCACCGCATCCTCATAAAGCAGATGGGCATGGACAAAAAAAGAGACCACCTCACGGTGGATGCGTCGGTGCTGGGTCAGGTAGGCAAACACGCGGCGCATATTCCCGTTGGCGGTCGGCAGAGTGAACTTTTTCGGTACCGATGGGACTGGTCTTTCATAGACCTGCCCATTGCACAGCAGCAGCGACACAGCATCGGCATAGCCCAGATGATAGAACCGCTGCACGAAGCTGATGGCGTTGCCGCCCTCATGCGTGGCGTGATCGAACCAATGGTTGCCGTGAATGGTGACGCTATGGTCGCCGCTCAAACGCTTGTCCCGTCCGGATGGCAGCAGCTTTTCTCCGCGGCTCCACAGGAACACCTCCAGATCCGTCCGCGCAGCCAGGTCTTTTTGCTCTTGGGTGAAATGAATGTAGGGCATGATTGTCCTCCTGAAAGAAAATCGGAGCAGTGCCCCTGCTCCGAAATTTGTGTATGAAAAAGCGGACTGCGATGCAGTCCGCTTCGGTTATTCTTCCCGTTGATAATGTGGTTCCGGTGTATATTTCTCTCTTTGGTATTTCCGATACCGTTCCGGTGTCTGTTCCTTACTGTCATTGTCCGGCAGGTCAGGATCGTACTCGATGGGCTCGTCACAGATGGCATCCAGCAGAATCTTCTCCAGATGTTCATACTCAGAAAATTGATCCAGGGAGGCCATGACAAATGAGTCTCTGACATAACCGGCGCTCTGCGCCATCAACTCCTGATCCATATAGTAGCCATGTTCTTCTACGAAAAATGTCATCATCATGACCACGGTTCTGGTATTCCCTTCACGGAACGGGTGTGTCTGCCAGATTTTAGGAAAGCTCAATGTTAGTTCATGGGCAAACTCTTTTCTGGAGAATGTATCCCACTGCTTCGCGTGAATCGCCTCAAATGCCGCCTGCAAATCACGGGCAATATTCTCGTCGTTGCTATACCACACGCTGCGTCCACCGAGCAGCCGTTCACGCTTTTCGATGTTGATCACACGGTACTGACCAGCCCAATCGTAGATATCCCCAAACAGATAACGGTGGATCTCACATAACCCCTCCGGCGAGAAATCATGAAAGCCCCGTTCATACAACAACATCATGTTGGCGCGGGACTGTTCGGCTTCGATCAGTTCCAAGGTCTTTTCGTCCTTGATCTGCAGCTTGTTGCGCAGCACCGGCACGTCATCATAGAGATAAATGTCAGGCATGGCTCTGCACCTGTGCCGCCATTTTCCTGTGAGAAGCCAGCAGAGCCGCCTTCATCTGTTCCCCCGTGATCTCACCTCTTGCCCAGCTATTGGACAGTATTTTCGCATAATGAGATACGGGAGCACCCTCTATGGCGTTGATAGCGTCTGCTGTTTTGACAGCGGCGATCCGACGGTTTATCTGTTTTTTGGTCATAGTGGCTCACCTCGCTTATTAGAATACCACATAGAACGAAAAAACGGAAGAGAAATTTCATAGTCACAGTATCTGTCCATCCCGTAAACGCTCCTGCTCCTCGTGGTCATCCCGTTTGTGGCCCATGGCCATGCGCTTCTCCATCAGCCGCCTGCGGCGCTTGGAGTCGATGCGTAGCGTAGGCGGAATGACCGGCATATTGCCGCGGAACACACGGCTCATGTGGTGGAGCAGTTGAATGACCGCGCCGCCCTCTATTTTGATCTGCGATGTGACCGCCTGCGGTTGCGGCACGGCCACAGGCGCTTCAGACGACGGCGGTACCTTCTGTTCGTCAGGCTCTGCCTCAATAGGGGCTTGCTCCGGCACAGGCAGCCGAAATGTCTCTGCCTGTTGAATGATCATATTCTTGATGGCGCGGAACTCTCTTTGCTGCACCAGCGGCTGATGGGGCGGCGTGTTCCGCCCGTAATAACCGGCGATCTCATCCTTCAGCCGCCACCACTGTTCATAGCAAGCCGCCACCTCCGGGAGCTGCGCCAGCCGCTCCACGACCTCGTCCACCTGCGCCTTGACCTCTTTGGGCAGATAGCCGTAGACATGTCTGCCCTCAATCTGTTCCAATGTCTGAGACAGCTCCCACAGCTTTTGCTCTATTACAGGATCAGCACAGTCGCTGTGTCCCATTGCTGTAATGTACGATAAGAGAGTATCCCTTGCAGTTTGGACGCTTTCTTTGTAGGCGGCGTCTTTCTTGATGTAGAGTTCTTTCATCTCCTCATGGAAAATAGCGTTTGTCATCTTGGAACGCATGACCGCGATACCCTCCCGTGTGAGATACCCCTTCTTCGGTTCAGTCGACCACACCATTATATGCACATGGGGGTGATGCCCCTCATCGTGGTACGCCGCGTACCAGCGGAAATCATCTGTCTGAATACGCATAGCTTCCGCAATAGCGGCGCTTTCCTGCTTCAGCAGATTCCGCCACGCGGCGGCTTTATTGTATCCCAGGCGCTCCGCGTCCTCACGCCGCAAAGAGAAAATGAACGTCCACACCTTTCCGTTGTGAGCTTCCAGTTCGGCCTTCGCCGCCTTGAGATCAGTGACATCTGCCTCGCTAAACAGACCATGGCCGCCGTGCTTTTCGGCACGGGGACGCTGGGCGATGTAGGACATATAACCGCTCTCGGACTCCACTTCGTGCAGATGTGTATCCAGTGCGGTGGCGATAAACGCGGACGCCGTACCGCGATTAGGTGTCTGTAGGTAGTCGCTGTACTCGAAAAGCTCCTTTGCGTCCGGGAAGTCCTTCAGCAGTCTTTTGATGAACCGCTCCTGCTTCCTGGTCACAGGCTCGGTGCTCTGAATGATCTCCACACCGTCCCGCGTAGCAATGTATTCCATATAGTCGGTTGCCTTGCCGTTCTTGATGTAGCCGCTTTTTTGTATCAGCCGCGCCATGCGTTACTCCTCCTGATGGAACAGCAGCACGTCCTTGAAGGAGATGTTGCCGTGAGTTGCCGCCACCTCACGGACGCTGCTGCCGCGCATCTTGCTGTACTCGTCACGGGTCATATCCACATCGCCGCCCAGCAGATGGTTGGTCATGTTATGCTCTACCACCAGCTTGAACAGCAGCCTGCCCAACCGGTCACCGAACACACCCAGCGTCCCTTCCAGTACCTCCTGCATTGCGTGAGGCAGGTACGCACCTGTCCGCTCGGCGTGCAGGCGGCTGCAATAGTACCGCAGGGCCTTCTCTACGAACTCGTTGCGGGTGGGGCAATTATCCAGCTTATAGAGCGCATCCACCTCCCGCCACACGTCGTCTGACAGCCAAACAGAGTGCCGGCTTTTCCCATTTTTATCCATCGAGTCACACCTCCTTCCTGCGCGTCCCGAAAGCCTTGTAAACACGGGGCTGACGGGCATTTTTACAAAGAATAGCGCCAAAGCACATTTGGAATTCGATAATCAGCGCCAATCGCAAAATGCCGCAAACCCTCGTGGCAGTCCGCACTGCGGGCTGCCGTGACCGGCATTGGCGCAGAAAAGCGCCAATGCTTTTCTCCTGCTCCGCTTTCGGCGCACCGAAAAGCGGGCAAAAACGTTCCAAATCTCCGGGGCCGCTATCCTTACCCTCCCGCGTTCCTGCGAGGCCACAAACCGGCCCACAGGGGCAAACACGGGGCTACATCTGTATCTGCGGAGACGGCCCCGGCTCCTCTTGAAGCTGCCGGGCGAAATCGTGCAGGCTCATGCCGTTTTGCTGCTGACAAAACTCCTCCATCTTCCGAGCCAGCACCTCCTGCTCGGCGGCATTCAGGTGATAGCTCCAATTCTCCTCTGTGCCATCTCCCTTGCAGAGATTCAGCTCCAGCGTATCGCAAGGTCTGTCCTGCGCGATGTCGTAGTTGGCGTAGATATTCAGCCAGTCATCATTCGCATCTGTACACACGAATGTGCCGAAGGCGGCATCCACATCGAATTCGGCCTGTACATAAAAGTTTAGCTTGCCGTTCTCCATCAGGATCTCATCACTGAACGAAAAATTCTGCGCGGTGAGATGCCCCGCCGATGTGAGCTCCTTCCCGTTCAGGTGATCCAGCAGCTTCCGCCACATCCCGTCCTCGGACGCATATTGCTTCTGCACTGCGCGGTAGGCAGCTGTAGATACGTCACGCATCGCCCACGTTGTCCAACCGTCCATGATGTGGACTGCGGAGAACTCCCGCTTGCCAAAATTCAAATCGAACACGCCGGTAACTTTTCCGGTGTTCTCCATGCGGAGACGCATCAGGTTCTGATACTCCTCCGGCGTGATAGGCTGCGCTTGCAAATACAGAGAGATAAATTTGCCGGTGCTGTGGCCTGTATCCTTGAGGTATTTGCGGAGCGTCCTTGCGGCATCCAGCAGCTCCTCGCCGGGCGTCATGCGGAAGTAATGTTCCTCGCCGCCCTCCACAACGCGGTACGCGGAATAGGTACGTGCCGCCTCCGCTTCTTCCCGCGCCATACGGTCTTCCTCCCAGATCTCCCGACTGATTCGTTTATATTCACGCTCCGGAAGTTGGTTGCACAGTTCATCCAGTACATTTTCCAGATGCTCCTGTAAGGTCTCATCCTTCAGATGATGCTCAATGGCTTCCTTCCACCTGCGGTCAAGCCATACGATGATTTCTTCATGCTGTGCCATAGTTATTCCTCCTGCTGCGTAGGCGTTGCCTGCTCGTTCGTCGCCTTCGCCGCCCTCACCGGTCGGCGGGGACGGGGCGGCGGAGCCAGCAGGCTGTCCACATATTCCCGGATGGGTTCCGGGACTTCTTTTTCGTAGAGCTGCCGCAGGGCATCATCCATACGGCGCTGGACGGAGCTGTTTTTCTTCTTGAGCGCGAACTCCAACGCTTTAAGGCGTTCCCCCTCCATGCTGACGGTAACGCAGACCTTCTCCATGCCGCACCTCACATTTCACCGCAGAGCTTGTACAGGATCACCTTCAGCACCGGCTCATTGTCGCCGCTGTGCAGCTCCAGCCAAGTGTCCCGCAGCGCTGCCAGCGGATCATCCAGCGACAGCAGATACCGCATCTGCGGCAGGGAAATGTCATCCCTGCGCTGCACCAAGCGGCAGCAGACCTGCGCCGCATAGACCTCCTTCGTCTTGTTCAGCATCTGCTCTGACGTCAAAGCTTGCAGCGAGGCGGTGTAGTCCAGATAGTTCTGCTCCAGCTTTTCCAGCAAGGCCCGCCGCATTTCTTTTTCTAATGTGCAAGTGTTTTCGTTCATTCGTGTTCTCCTAATCATAGTTGATATACGGAATCTCCAGCCAGTGCGTCCAGCCGCGGCCTTGGAGCTGCGTTTTGACCACGCCGTACTTGGTACCCATGGCCTCGATGACCTGACCGCCGCCGATGTACACACCGATGTGTCCCGACTTCCACACTGCCAGTCCCGGCACCTCCGGGATGGTGTCGATAGTGCCTTTGCGCGTGGCGTTGTAGTACATCTGGTTGGCGCCAATATCCGGCATTCCGTTGGTACCATATTCGATCTCCATCGTGTCAGTGTTCAGCCAACCGTAGCCCTTGATGAGTCCCACGCAGTCGGCGGTGTGTTTGCCCAGCCAGTTGTTGCGGATGAAATCCGCATACTGTCCCACGCCCTCCGGGTATTGGGTCAGCTTGTACTGGAACAGCTCCGGCGTCAGCACCTGTCCGTAGGTGCCCCACACATAGCCCCAACCGGACTGCCACGCGTTGGTGACGTAGGCCACCAGATCGGCGGCGTTCTTGGTGGTGGGGTTTGTCAGGTCGGAAACATCCAGCTCCACGCCGCTGCAACCACCGGGCGTATAACTGCCATCAAAGGTATCCCCTCCTGTGCTGCCCACCACCATGCTGTAGATGTGCGCGGCGTTGGCCTTGTCCTCCTCCGTCACCGGTTCGCCCTGCCACACCGCCAATTTTTCATACACCGTTTCCAGAGGCAGCGGCACCGCCACATAGTAAACGGTGGTCTGCACCACTACCGTGCCATCCTCCAGCACGTCCGTGGTGGTATCGGTGCGCTCCTCCAGACGGTAGAAACACTCCACGAAGTTGGCGGCGGCACGGCGGGTAGGTGCGTCGTCGCCAAAGCAGAGGGCATAGAAAACGGCCTTGACCTGCAAGGGGTCAAGGCCGCCGCTCTCGGCTTTGGCATTCACGGCGGCGACCGCCGAATCCAGAAGAGAGAAAGCTGCCCGCATCTCGGTGATGTGGTCTTTGTATTCGGTTGGGATCTTGTCCGTGAAGGCCGGGCCGTAGAAGGACGCAGACACGGCGAAATTATTGTGTTCCACCGCCGCCGTGCCGAAGCTGCACAGGAACGCCGCCAGTAATATCAGCGGCGAAAGGATGGCGGCAATGACCCAGCCCACCGTCTTGCGGCCTTTTTCCGTAGACAGCACAGCCGCCGCCAGCCGCGCCAGTGTTGTTGACATGGATACACCTCCTCACTGCCTAAATCATCTGCATACCGGGCGGTTCCTGGTCGGACATCTGAAACGCCTGAAGCGCATCTACGAATTCTTCATACTCTTCCGGTGTGGCATCGCAGCCGTTTTCGACCGCGTCCTTCGCAATGTCCTCCAGCGTCCATCCATTGACCAGTCTTAATGCAGCGCCGCGCAATTCAAAGTAATTGAAAGTGAACTGATCTCCATAGTTGAAGAGCTGTGTTGCGACCTTCTCACCGCAGTGCTGCTTGATAAGAGTCAACTCCACATAGCTTTTATCATAGAGTTCAGCCTCTGGCTCCACATCGTCCCGGCTTAGTTCGTCTGCATACGCCGTCCATGCGTCCATGGCTTCGTCCGTTGCTTCCGGCAAGAGGCTCCTGATCCGTTTTTCAAATTGTTCTCTTTGCATCGCTCAAAGGCCACCTCACTTCCCGCCCTTTGTGCCGAACAGCTTCGCCTTGTGCTCCGGTGCGATGACCTTCATCATGTAGCGGTCGCTGCCGCAGCGGAAGAGGCATTCGCCGTTCTGGGCCTTACTGATGAGGTCGAACTCCGTGTCCTCCATTTGCAGCATATTGGTGAAGAACTGCTTTTCCGTAGTGCCGGGGTTGAAAAAGAACTGGTGGGGCGGGATGGCGAACAGGGGCTTGGTCATCTCCCGCACTTCACGCTGGTTGAAATCCTCCAGATTCTGGCTGGCCATCATCAGGGCGGAATCCCGCTTGCGGGCACGCTTCAGGCAGTTCCTGATATATTCGATGGCGATGGGGTTGGACAGCCACAGGTACAGCTCGTCCAGCGCCGCCACCGTCCTGCCCTCCACCAGCAGCTTGTCCGACATATACGCCAACACGTTGAACAGCAGCGCGTTCCGCAGGCTCTTGGCAGCACTCAACACACCACCTACGCCAAACACCAGAAACCGGTCACTGGTGATGTCCGTATGCCCGTTGAAGAAGTGTGCGTCGGCTCCCACGCACATGGAGTGCAAGCCCAGCAGCACCTCTTGCAGCAGCTCCTTCGTATAGAGCTGGTGGGTGTCCGGATCATAGTGGAGATATTCCTCCTCCAGCAGCGCGTAGAAGTCCGACAGGATTGGATAGTCCGTGGCGGTAAGCTGCCGGGGATCGGTATGCTCCGAAATACCCCACTTGGCATAGAGTTTTGTCAGCATGATCTCGATAGTGTCCAACTGGGCGTCTGAGAAATCCTTATATGCCTTAAAGAAGTCTTTCAGGAAAGAAATGTGCCGCGCCAAAAATGTGTTCTTCCGGAATGCTTCCGGTGCAGACTCGTCCGGTTCCGGCGCGGTATCCCAGCACTTCACCTCCAGCACGTTGATGTGCCGGTCGCCCGCCATCAGGTCGATGAAGCAGCCATTCAGATTCCCGCACAGATCTCCCAGCTCATGCTCCGCATCCAGCGAGATAACAGATTTTCCCGACTCGATCAGATTGCAGATCAGCAGCTTCATGAGATAGCTTTTGCCCTGACCGCTGTTGCCCAGGATCAGGATGTTGGCGGAGGTCTTGTCATTCTCGCGCCGGTCAAAGTCCACTACGATGTTGCTGCCAAACTTGTCCTTGCCGATGTAGAAGCCGTTAGGGTCGGCCTTGCCGGAGTAGTTGAAGGGGAACAGGTTCGCCACGCTGGACGCGGGCAGCACCCGCTGGAACTGCGGCCCCAGTGCCGCGTAGCCTGCGGGATTCACCGTAAGGAATCCCTGCTGCTGCCGCAGCACCAGTTTGTCTATCGTCAGCTTGCAGCGCACCAGTTCCGCTTCCACACTGGTTTGCAGCAGCTTCAGGTTTTCAAAGCTGTCGGCCATGACCTCCACATAAACCGCGCAGTACAGCAGCGGTTCATGCTCACGATCCAGCGCGCCTACCAGCGAGGCCATGTCCTGCAAATTGCTCTCCGCCGTGATGACCCGGCGCAGGTCGTTGGTGTTGGCCCGCTCCAACTTATTACGGTTGGTGGCGTTGTGGATGATGCGGTTTTCCTCGGCAGGCGTTACCAAACGGCAGACAATCCGCAGCGTCACACCGCGCCGGTCACCCAATCGGCCCAGCAGCGCTTGTGAATCGGTGGCAGCGGGATACTCCCGCAGGGCCCACACGCACCGCCATGTATTGCCGGAAATATAGTGATCCGTCTCAAATTTCAGCACCCCCGGCGTGATGCAGTCCAGAAAGGACAGCACCATCGGCTCCTCCGGGGGTGCCTTCTTGCGTTTGAAGATATTTTTCATAGTCCCTCCATGAAGAAAATGTCCATCCGGGGCTTCAGCTCTGGCTCGTGGCCGGTGAACTGCTCTGGTTCCTGAAACTGCGCCGTGTATTTCTGGATCTGGTCATCGGTCAGGGAACAGAAACCTCCCTCATGGTCGTCGCCCACCAGAAAGAACGGGCCGCAGATGATGTCCTCCTCCAGCCACCGGTTGGGTGCCATACCGTTGAGTTTGCCCTCCTCGTTGCAGCAGAGGATAATGCCATCCTCCACATACACCGGCTGGAACAGGCCCTGCACCTCCTGCTGGATGGCGGCCAGAGTATCGTCCATTTCCTTTTCATAGGGAGCCTGTCCCGGCTCCACTTTCAAAATACGCATATTACCCCTCCTTCACATACCGCTCTCCGTCCACGCTGTCATAGACCTCGTGGGACACGTCCTGCTCGTAGTAGACCGCCAGCAGCTCCCGCAGCTCCTGCTCGTTGGCACGGTGGACGGTAAAGCCGTTATCAGAGAGATGTTTTTCTACATTGGCCAAGTAGGATTCCGTAAAACCGCCCTCGCCACGCTGACGCAGGATCAGGCAGAAGGTACGGGCTGAGGCCATGGAGGTCTGGACGCTGTCCAGATGGGTACAGTCCGCTTCCAGCAGCGCACGGATGGCGGGGTTCGTCTCCTCCTCCAGTCGTTTGCGGTAAAAGCTGCGGTTGTCCTGATAGGACTCCTTGGAGTCCGTAGCCAGAATCTCCACCTCCGCCATGCCTTTCAGCACGTTCATCAGGCTGTGGATGCGCTGGCGGACGATACTCTCCGGCAGCACATTCAGGTTGCTGGGCTTCAGAATGAGGTAGACCAGCTCGCCGTTGGGGGTGCGGATGCTATGCTCCGTGATCTCGTCGATGCCCAGAAGCTGCTGAGCGGAAGGTGGTTTTTTCTTGAAAATGCTCATGAGCCTAATCTCCATTCATAGTATTGACGCCCGAAAAAGAAAGCACCTGCGTAGCGCAGGAAATCCAGCATACTGACGCCATCATGGCGGATGGCCAGAAAGGCATACACGGCAGTGATCACCAGCGGGGCCACAAAGCCGGTCTGTGCCAGCGCCAGCGCCGACAGCAGCAGGCCAATGCCGATCAGCGCCACGTCCCGCAGCGCCCACAGCCACAGCATAGGCCGCGCGGTCAGGTTGTCTGGGTATAGGTACATTTTATTTACCTCCAAAAGAGGAAGCCGCAGGCGTATGCCTGCGGCTTCCGTATGTTGTTACTCTGCCTCGTCGGCGGTATCGTTCAGCTCCCGTTCGATAAGGCCCAAGATGAAGTCCTTCTGCTTCAGGCCGTTCCGGGCGAGGTAGTCTTTCAGTCGCTCGAAGAGCTCCTCTGGTACCTGAAAGGCGATGGTGCGGGTGTTGGTGTTCATAGTCCTTGCTCCTTCTTCAAAATGTTCTGTGAGTATGGCTTCGATGTACGCGCCCAGCGTTTGGCCACGCTGCTCCTGTTCCTGCCGCACCCGCTGGTGCAGGGCTTCCGGAATGGGCGCACAGAGATTTTTCGTGGTTCCCATTTTATTGGCTCCTTTCCGCCTCCCGCGAGGCAAGCAAAGCATAGCCCAAACACCGCGGTAAAGCTATTGACAAGTACAACGAGAATGCAAGCACAAACGAAGCAGAATGAACAAGGCTATTTCTTCCTTGAACCTTTCATAATGAGATCGTTCATCGTTGAATCGCCCTCTCGCACGTCACCGGTCGATATGTAGAGGATGCTGCGCCTTGGAATATAGAAGGAACCTGTAAACCAGTCCTCGACCGCTAAAATATCGCCTTCTTCCATGCGATTGAACTTGCCGACCAAACCTTTCGTTGTGGGAAGCTCATAATCCTCTGCAGCCTCGATAATAGTCCCGTTCAAAAGATGTATTTCATATACTTGATAAACCATTGTATTTTCCTTTTCTATCATTCTCTTAAAGTGTTTACAGCTCTCCTTCGCTCTCCCGTATGGTATCCGCCATGCATTTCATCACGAAATCCACGCAGGGGATGGCTACGCTATTGCCCAGCGCCTTATAGCGGGCGCTGTCGGACGCGCCGGGAATGTCCGTCCATCCGTCCGGAAAGCCTTGCAGCCGTTCACATTCCAGCGGCGTCAGGCGGCGGATAAGGAGGAACGGCAGGTCTTTGTCACCGGCAGGCTCACAGGTGTAGAGATCATCTGTGGAATAGCACACCGCGTGGCGATCCATGGTATTCAGGGTGTACATCACGTTTTCCTGATACCCGATGCCGTTGCCGCCGTTCTCCGGCTTCCGGTCAATGGCGTTGCCGGTAATACAGTAGATAGGCTCCTCTACCAGCGGCACATTGTTGCCGCCCGTCCCATAGCGGGCCGACATGGTGGGAGCCACATCGCCTACCTGATCATACCGGGCATCGATACCGTGGTTTTCAAATACCAACGGCTGGTGACCATGCTCCTGAGCCCGCAGCGTACCGGTCATATCCTCGGACAGCTCCATGACCTGTCCGCCCTGATCGTTGATGCACAGCACAGAGGGCATACTGTTGCCGCCCGCGCTGCCCTTCAGCGTCGGAGTTACCTCCTCGCTGTAGCCGATGCCACCGGCAGTCGCTCCCGCGCCTGCGGAGAAGCTGGCCACAAAGGTCTGCTGCTTCATGCCCGGCTGCGCGCCCAGCGCACCGGCCTTGTCGCCCAGATCACGGACTTCATCCCGCTGGTTGGCCGCAAACGCCACCGGCGCACCGGCAGTCTTGCCCAGATCAATGCCCTCGTCCCGCTGGTTGATGTGGTAGGCTTTCAGCAGTCCCAGCCGGAGCAGCGTCACCAGATCGGCCATACGCAGGCCGCTTTGCAGCTCCAGCGCTTCCCGCAGCGTATCCGGCAGCACCTTACCGCGTCGTCTGGCCCTACGGAGGATACCCAGACAGGCTTTCCGGCTCAAAAAGTATCTGCGATGAGGATGGGGCTCCAAAATCCGCCACAAGGAAGATCCTCTGGCGACTCTGGGGGACACCCCAGTATTGAGCGTCAAGGACTCGCCAACAAAGGGAGATAAGAGCTCCCAATATGGCTGCCCCAGAATATTGCCAGCCCCAGGGATGACTTTGAGGAACATAAAAGCCCGGTAGACCAATTCGGAGCGTTTCTTCCAGGACACTCTGGAAGTCTTTGCCTTCGTTGGAGGAGAACGCGCCGGGGACGTTTTCCCAGCACATGAACCGGGGTCGAACATGGAGACCTGATCGCCCTCGAAGTAAGTCTGCATCTCGCATCTCCTTGATGATCCGAATCTGTTCCATGAAAAGGCCGGAACGCTCACCGGACAATCCGGTACGCGGCCCGGCCACAGATAGATCTTGACAGGGACTGCCGCCGCAGATGATGTCCACCGGCGGCAGCAAAGCCCCATTCAGTTTTGTGATGTCACCATAGTGGAGCATCCCAGGCAGGCGCTCCATGGTGACGCGAATGGGGAACGGTTCGATCTCGCTGGCCCACAACGGCACGATCCCGTTGTGGATGGCAGCAAGCGGAAAGCCTCCGATACCATCGAAAAGGCTTCCCATCGTGATGATCCTCATTTTACCGCCTGTACCACCGTGCGGGTCATGTTAACAGCAGTCTGCGCTGTGTATACGGCGGACATAATGTTGGCTCGCGTGGTAGTGTCCAAACCAAAGGCTCCCGCAATGCGGGGGATCTCACCGGCAGAGAGCATCAGTCCCAACCCAAGCAGGGCGTGGTCTTTGAATACCATCAGTCCAGCCACCAGAATGGTGGCCTGCAAAAAGGCGGTCAGGCACAAGCCTATCACCTGTTTGCACCATTGGATGAAGCCATCTGTGTACCCTCTCGGTACGCTGAACATATACAGGCTCCCCACAGCGATCTGGATAAGCAAAATGCCGCCGCGCTTGAGGTTGGCGAAAAATACCTTAATAATGGCATAGGCCATAAGGATCAGGCAGAACAGCAGCATAAGACCGCTGGTGGGGGTATTCACAAAGCCACCGAAGGGAGTCAGGTTCACAAGATTGGCGATGCTGTCCACGATACTGAAATTCTCCAGTATTTGCTTCGCCACGTCGCCTATGGTGACTGTCCCGAAGCCGGTAATGCCCGCGGTCAGGCTGGATTGCAGGGAGATGGCCAGCACATACAGCCTGACCGGAAGCTGCGTGAACAGCTCCACCGCCAGAAAGCCCTTAAAGGCGTTCAGCACCGTTTCCCGCACATTGCCCCGGCCACTGGAATACTCCACGCCGCACTCGAAGCAGGCGACCACCAGCCCCACGGCATACAGCGCCCAGCCTAAGTAAGAGAAAAACAGCACGATGCTCTGCACCCAGCTCATGTCAAAAAGCTCGGCGCCCATGCCGCCCATCTCGGCAAAGAAATTGCCCAGAAAGCCCACGATCTGGCCGTAGAACCAGTCCAGGATCTGTCCCAGCACCGTATTTGCCACAAAGTCCCAGATAAACAATTTTCAGTTCACCTCCTCCATGCACAAGAGAGGGCGTTTCATCAGATCCCGATGATATCCCACACATACAGCGGGGCGGTCAGGGTGAACACCAGACAGGCGAAAAGGATGGCCGGTGCGCTCCATTCAAAGTGTCCGGTTTTGCGGAAATCAAAATACGTGAGCCCAAGTTTGGCGAAGAAGAATACCGCCAGGATCAGGTCAATGGCGGGAAATACCACGTTGTTGACCACCGTCTTGATCTGACCGGAGGCCGTGGCCCAGGTGCTCTCTACGGCGCTGGCCACATCACCGGTGCCGCCGCTGGTGCCGGTGGCGTAGGCCGACACGCACAGCAGGCAGCAAAGAAGCGCTGTGAGACACAGCGCCATAGTCGTTCGTTTTACAGTTTTCATATCTTTCCTCCTTCACATTGTCATTTCATTCATGGATGCTTCCTTTTGCTGTTCCTGCCGCAGTTGGGACAGCTTCTCCACCGCCCAATCGGGAAGGCACTCGTCCTTGAGGATACCCACGAACTCCGAGCGGTTCCAGCGGGTCATTTCTCCGTCCCCCAAGCAGGTGCAGCGTACCGAACGGCCTCTGGCGTTGGGGCGGCAGCCGAAGCCATCCCACGCCAGCCAAAGCTGATCCTCCGGCCGCCAGCAGGCCTCTCGCAGCACTTCCGGCGACAGCACCAGTACCTTTCCGGTGAAGTCCTGTTCACGGGAATTTGGTGCACAGTGCTCTGCTCCAAACAGGTGCAACTTTGCCAGCTCCGCCCGATACTGCGTAACGAAGCCATCCAGCACCGCGGGATGGCTGCCCACCATAAACGCGTAGCGATGGTCACCATCGGGAGGAATATAGTGGCTCTGGCTCCACTGTATATTTGTCGGGTGATAACGGCCATCGTAGGAATGCTCCTGCAAGGTGTTGGCCAGCACGAAGGCTGTTCGCTTATAGCCGTAGTGGTCAATAACACGCTTGGCGCAATCCTCCTTCAGATGCATACCGTCAAAGCCCTCACGGATTACCAGCTCTATGGCTCCGGCACAGGCGCAGTTGGCACGATAATTGGCCCGCCATAGCTCCAGCTCGCCACGCTCCCGCGCCTCCTTCGCCGTGTAGGGGTACATTTGCTCATTCTCCATAGATAACTGCTCCATTCTCAAGATTATGCGCCAGCAGCCCCTTACAGCAGTCATTGTCCATCAGCACAGCCAGAAGCCGTTCCGGCACCTGAGAGAGATCATAGTTTCCCTCATCTACCGTCTGACAGCGGTTGCAGCATGTAGGGCGGCAGGCAGCGATCAGGCCGTTCAGAAGCTGGTCGAAGGCCTCCTGCATTCCCTCCAGCACGTCGATGAGCTCCAAGGCTGTCATGGCCTTGGGCATCAGCATGATAAGATGTCGGCACATATGGGCTTCCAGTGCAATGTCCGACAGCGCCAGAGCCGCAAGCATTTCGTTGGGTATCTGAAGTCCGCGTTGATTGAATTCCATCTCGCAATTCATATATTTTCTCCTATTTTACTTTCAGTGGGCATTGGGGTGTATGTACTAACGTACAGGCTTTCTTTCCGTTGTCGTAGTTATTGAAGAAGGATATCTGTGGTGCAAACATAGATGGATCATAGTTGGTCATAATGTACTCCTCATAACGATCCTCCTTCTTTTTTGACATACTGTTCGGTCGATCCACCTCGAAGATGAAAAAGTCATGATATAGTTCTTTGATCTCGTCTTTCTTGTTGTAGGACACGATCACAAAGCTTTTTCGCGTGGCCAACATATCACGCAGCTCCTGATGATCCGACCTGTAGAAAGGTACACCATACTTTTCTGCACCAAGATACGGTGGGTCACAGTAAAAAACTGTATCCGTCGCGTCATATTTACTCAAGATCTCCTTGTAGCTCCGGTTCTCCATGGGAATGTGCTGCAAGATCCGCGCACATCTGGTGATCTGATGCTCGAATCTATCCCAATCACGGTCGAGCGCGGCAAACTCCGATCCCAGCCCGTTGTAACTGAGGTTGTGGAGCAAGAAGAACATCGCCGCCCGCCGTGCGTCCGGTGGGATGGCGCGCTGCATCAGCATCGCACTGATCTCCTCCGCCTGTGCAGGCGGGAAGCTGATCTGCGTCAGCTCCAGCTCCTCTGCTAAATCTTTTCCGGCAAAATCTTTGTCTTTCAAAGCACGGAGCATGGTCTCAAACTCCTCGCGGGAGTTTTGCATGTATTTTAGCTCTGTGATCACGGACACCGGCTTTTCCCTGACGCAATACATCATGTTATAAAGATTGCTGTCAAGATCGTTATAGATCCGCAGCACGCCGCGTGGTGTTTGAAGGTTCAGGGTCACACAGCCGCTCCCACCAAAAACATCCACCAATTTGTTGTAATGTATCGGCATCAGGCTCTGGATGGCCCACATCAACTGCGCTTTGCTGCCTTTCCATGGAATAAGCTTGGCCAATGGTATGTTCATCCACTGTCCAACTCCTTACCAAAGCCATCCAGCGACCGCACCAGTCCCGCGATGGCGGCGTTCAGCCCGTCCCGCATCTTTTCAAGGCTTCGGATGGTGTCATAGACCTCCGCCGCTGTCTCGGCATAGAAATACCCACCCCGGCAAGCCGAGATGGGTATGCTGTCGCACCGCAGGCGGTTAATCTTCTTCCGCAGCTCATTGCCGCTCAGGCCCAGCGCCTTCTCCAGCGCACGGCTGCTGATGGCATTTTTCCTGCCTTTGTAGCCCTCCTCCAGATACCGCGCAATGGTTTCTCGTTGCATAGTTTCCTCCTCCCAAAAGGAAGAGACCGTCGCTCTACGGCTGACGGTCTCCCCTTATCAAAATGATTTACTTTTCGTTTCGGTTGATGATCGGTCTTTCTGGTGATCAGTCCTTTTTCTCTGCACTGGCAACAAGACGGTCAAAATCGCTCTGATATAGGCGGTCTTGTATAACTCGATACTGCTCAAACTCACTTTCTGCAAAGGCCTTGGCAATAGTGGCAGTAACTCTCCCTTTATCCTTTAAGATTTCCGCATCATTGAATTGCAAAAACGCATCCAACTTGGAAGCCCAGTCTGCCATCGTCATAGGGATATGTCGTCTGGCCTGTCGTGTAGCGTAGTCCAGATACATTGTGACGATCTCATTCAACTCCTGCATCTCATCTCTGGACAAGTAATTTTTCGCAACAGATACATCCGCTTTGACAATCTTGCCATTAGGGGCATTTTTCCAAGAGGTCAATCCCATGTGATCCTTCTTGTGATCCGCCCGTGCCATAATGACCTCTGCCGCTGTGTTACCGTGAACGGCGTAATGCATCTTATTTTGCACTGTAGCGAAGAAATCTTTTGTGGTCTGACTGTCGATGGTGTAATCAACGGCAGTAGCATAAATATCTGTAATTTTCTGATAAAAACGTCGTTCACTGGCGCGAATCTCTTGAATCTCAGAAATTAGGTGGTCAAAGTAGTCCTCATCAAAAATCTGGCCGTTGATAAGTCTGCTCTTATCCAAAACATAGCCCTGTTTGGCAAAAGTATCCAGCACCTTGGTTGCCCACTGACGAAACTGCGTTGCTCTGTCGGAATTGATACGGTAGCCGACCGCGATAATGGCAGGCAAAGAGTAGAATTTATATTGATAGGTTCTTCCGTTATCCGCAACTTGTGCAAATTTTGCACAAGTTGAATCTTCAGGCAATTCGCCGCTTTCAAAGACGGCTTTTAGGTGTTTTGTCACAACACTGCGGTCTACATCAAAGAGCTGTGAGATCGCTTTCTGTGTCAGCCATACATCATGATCCTGCACCCGCACTTCGACTCCATCCTCGTTGGCATCTTTTGTGAATACAAGGAAATCCACCGTGCTATTTCGGAGCTGCAATTTGTTTTTTTTACTGTCACTCATTATATGGCCCTCCTGTGTTTGCGGTGCTGCTACTATTATTGCGAAAAAGGCACCGCTTTGTCAAGGAGTATTACATGGTCATCTCCATTTCCTGTCGTGGAGCCTGAATCGGCTGACCGTCCAAACGGGCAAGGTAACCGTAATCGCCAAGGACGCCGTTGTCCCTCTGCATCACGTCCCGACCGTAGGCGTCCAAGTCCAGATGCGGCAAGATCAGCTTACCCTCCTTTTCACCGGCGATGACACCCAGCTCATCCCGCGCCAGTTCTCTGGGCGAATGGATCTCCGGCTCGAAGCTGTACTCGTCCAGATGGCCGGTCAGAGCAATAGCTTCCTCCAGCCGGGAAAGCTGCAACTGTTGGGCCACCGCCTTGAACTTCACCAGCTCACCATTTATGTCAAGCTCCTCCAAGCACCGCGCAAACCGGTTGACCTGCTCCATGCTGTCATAAGCCATATCCGTGAATGTCCACATCTCCGGCATAGCGGCGTCACGATCCTCCAACCGTACCTCCTGCCAACCGTCTACTTCCAGGCCGTCCAGTATGGCATTCAGTTCCGTCTGCTTCGCGGGCAGGTACAACTTTACGGCACAGACATCGCTGACGCAAAGGAAATGGATCATATACGGCGGCTTCCGGGGCGGTCTGCCCAAATTGGGCGGAGCCTGCCGCAGCATGGCTTCCTGCATCACATAGCCGTGGGGTGTGAACACACCGTCCTCGCCCTCGCGCATCGTTCTGCCGATCTTTGTATAGTCCAGCAGCTCCAGCACGCTGTCAGGAACATCCGCCAGCTCCGGCAAAAAGTCGTTCTCCACATAGAACTTACCCAGCGCCGCATCGTCCGTGATCCCCGCCACCACATGGCAGCAATCGGTACTGTATGCAAAATCCAGCACCTGCTGGAGCGTCAGCTCACCGTTCCTCTGGCACAGCTTATCGATCTTCATCTGCACCAATCCCTCAAAGGCCATGGCATCCACATCGTCGAACGTACTGAGTTTCTCTGCCAGTGCATTGAACTGGTACAGGTCGTACCCATCAAGGTATGGGGTGAGAAAATCATACCGGTCCAAGTCCTCCACCTGCCAATAGGGTTCCTGTCCCTCTCGCAGACGCAGCCTCTCCAGCGCATCCCGCATTGCCCACGGCTTGGCGGGTAAGTCCAGCGTGGTGCCGTTGTCGTTATCGGGGTTGCCCAGATAGATAGAAAATATGGTTTTATCCAAGTTCCATTCCTCCTCGCCGCTGCACAATGTCATCACAGTTGTCGGGGTCTGCACCGGGCACGTCCCAGCCGCACATACTGCCGATCTTCATGGCCTCCTCCT
>CAVHKA010000013.1:0-4772 GCA_963636325.1 Agathobacter sp.
GCCAGGTGGCCGACGTCATCAAGGAGTGTGCCGCCATGGGCGTGGAGATCGGCGTGGTCATCGGCGGCGGCAACTTCTGGCGCGGCGTCAAGAACGGCGAGGGCTATATCGAGCGCTCCCGCGCCGACCACATGGGCATGCTGGCCACCACCATGAACTGCATGGCTATGGCCGACGTGCTGGAGCAGAAGGGCGTGGACGTGCGGGTGCAGACGGCGCTGGAGATCCGCGCCGTGGCCGAGCCCTACATCCGTGCCCGGGCCATCCGCCATCTGGAGAAGGGCCGCGTGGTCATTTTCGGCTGCGGCACCGGCAACCCCTATTTCTCCACCGATACCGCCGCGGTGCTCCGCGCCGCCGAGATCGGCGCCGACGTGATCCTGCTGGCCAAGAATATCGACGGCGTGTACGACAGCGACCCCGCCACCAATGCCGACGCGGTGAAGTTCGACGCCATCACCTATGACGAGGTACTCAAGCGCCATCTGGCCGTGATGGATTCCACCGCCACCAGCATGTCCATGGACAACCACATCCCCGTGCTGGTGTTCGCCCTGAAGGACCCCTATAATATCGTCCGCGCCATCCGCGGTGAAAAAATCGGAACAATTGTCAAGGAGGACTGAAAGACATGTTGAAGGATGAATACAAGATCTACGAGGAAAAGATGAAGAAGAGCATCGAGTCCGTGGAGAATGACTTTGCCGCCGTCCGCGCCGGCCGGGCCAACGCCTCCGTGCTCAACCGCATTAACGTGGATTACTACGGCACCCCCACCCCGATCCAGCAGATCGCGTCCGTCGGCTCCCCCGATCCCCGCACCCTGCTGATCACCCCCTGGGACGCCAACGCCCTGAAGGGCATCGAAAAGGCCATTCAGGAGTCTGATCTGGGCATCAATCCCCAGAACGACGGCAAGAGCATCCGCCTGGCCTTCCCGCAGCTGACGGAGGAGCGCCGTAAGGAGCTGGTCAAGCAGATCCGCAAGTATACCGAGGGCGGCAAGGTGGCCGTGCGCAACATCCGCCGCGACGCCATGGACAACTTCAAGAAGCAGCAGAAGGCCTCCGAGATCACCGAGGACGAGCTGAAGATCGCGGAAAAGGACTTGCAGAAGATGACCGACGACAGCTGCAAGGAGCTGGATAAGCTGCTGGAAAACAAAGAAAAGGAACTGATGTCCGTCTGATGGCGCTGTTCCGAAAAACCGGATATGAGGCGGGGCAGGTGGACATGAGCCGCCTTCCCCGCCATATCGCTATTATTATGGACGGCAACGGTCGTTGGGCAAAGAAGCGTGGGCTTCCGCGCACTGCCGGCCATAAAGTAGGCGCCGAGGTGTTCCGCGATATCGCCACCTATTGCCAGGAACTGGGCGTCCAGTACCTGACGGTATACGCTTTTTCCACTGAGAACTGGAAGCGTCCCACGGACGAGGTGGACACCATCATGGGCCTTTTGGAGCAGTATTTGCAGGAGGCCATCGACACCATGGAGCGGGATCATATCCGCCTGAAAATTCTGGGCGACGTTACGGCGCTGTCTCCCAAATTGCAGCAGATGATCGCTGAGACCAACGCCATCTCCACCCATTATCAGGGCTTTCAGGCCAATATCTGCCTGAACTACGGCGGCCGGGCGGAGATTCTGCGGGCGGCCCGCCTGTGCGCCGAAAATGGTGACGAGTGGACGGAGGAGAACTTCGGCAAGTACCTGTGGTCGGCGGGCATCCCCGACCCGGAGCTGATCATCCGCCCCAGCGGCGAGCTGCGGCTGAGCAATTTCCTGCTGTGGCAGTGCGCCTACAGCGAGTTCTATTTCTGCGACACCCTGTGGCCGGATTTTAAACGGCAGGATCTGGATCTGGCGATCATTGATTTTCAGCATAGAGACAGAAGATTTGGCGGCGTGAAGGCGTAAAACGCACCTGACCATCGTTAAACGTTTCGTAGGGCGGCCTGCCCTCAGGCCTTCCACTGGGAGATGCTGGAGAATTTGGGGGAATAGGGGTTGACCGGGGCAATTTGTGCGCCGCCTCAAGCCTCCCTCTGACGAGGGAGGTGTCATGACCGAAGGTCATGACGGAGGGAGAGACGATAAACGCAAGGGGTACGGCAAAACGCCGGTCTCTCCCTCAGTCTCGCATGCGCTCGACAGCCCCCTCGTCAGAGGGGGCCTTTAGGGTACGGCGCACTATCGTATCCTCTTCCCCTAACCCTTACATAACAAGGAGCAACTATGTTACAGAGAATTCTCGTGGCGGTGGTGGGTATCCCGCTGCTGCTGTTCGTTCTGATCATCGCGCCGGACTGGGCCACGGCGGCGCTGCTGTGCGCGCTGTGCGCCGTGGGCGCGCATGAGCTGCTGGCGGCCGCATGCCCCAAGGACATCACCCGCCGCTGGTGGGGCCTGAGCGGTATCTTAGGCGTGACGGTGATTTTGCACACCTACCTGGCCGGCATCGGAGAGACCGGCGCGGCGGCGTTGATGGCGTGGCTGCTGGCGGCGTTTCTGGTGCTGCTGTTCGTCAGCGTGGTGGTGGAGTTCGGCACGCCCCGCGCGCTGGCGTACCGGGATGTGTGTACCATCCTCATGGCGGGCATCGCCATTCCGCTGGCCTTCAGCTGCCTGATGCGGCTGCGGCTGATGGAACACGGCGGCGGTCTGGTGATGATCCCGCTGGTGGCGGCTTTCTGCTCCGACTCGGCGGCGCTGTTCGCCGGGATGGCGCTGGGCAAGCACAAGCTGGCGCCCCGGGTCAGCCCCAAGAAAACCGTCGAGGGCGCTGTGGGCGGCCTGCTGGGCGGTATGCTGGGCATGGTCATTTTCCGCATCATCTTCTTCCTGGTGACGGAGGTACAGCTGAACATCGCGTGGTGCCTGCTGCTGGGCCTTGTGGGCGCGGTGATGGGCCAGCTGGGCGACCTGAGCTTTTCCGCCATCAAGCGGGAGTGCGGCATCAAGGACTATGGCCGCCTGCTGCCGGGACACGGCGGCGTGCTGGATCGGTTCGACAGCGTGATCTTCGCCTCGCCGCTGGTGTGGCTGATCATCCGGTCTGTGACCCTGTATTGAGGAAGCTATCATGACGAAAACCATTTCCCTGCTGGGCAGCACCGGGTCCATCGGGCGGCAGACGCTGGATGTGGCCCGGGAACTGAAGCTGCGGGTGGCCGCGCTGGCGGCTCACGGCAGCGTGGATCTGATGGAAGCGCAGGCGCGGGAGTTCGGCCCGCGCCTTGCGGTGCTTTATGACGCCGCCGCGGCGGAAGAGCTGCGGCAGCGTCTGCGCGATACGGATATCGAGGTGCTGTCGGGGCCGGAGGGCCTTCTGGCGGCGGCACAGGCGGAGGAAGCCGACACGGTGGTGACCGCCGTGGTGGGCAGCGTGGGCCTGGATCCGACGCTGGCCGCCATCCGTCTTGGGCGGCGCATCGCCCTGGCCAACAAGGAGACGCTGGTGTGCGCCGGTGAGCTGGTGATGGCCGCCGTGAAGGAATACGGCGCGGGCATCGTGCCGGTGGACAGCGAGCACTCCGCCATTTTTCAATGTTTGCAGGGCTGCGCCGACCGCCGGGAGATACGCCGCCTGATCCTGACCTGCTCCGGCGGCCCGTTCTTCGGCAAGCGCTATGAGGAGCTGGAGAGCATGACGCCCGCCCACGCGCTGAAGCATCCCAACTGGAGCATGGGCGCCAAGATTACCATCGACTCCGCCACGCTGATGAACAAGGGACTGGAGGTCATCGAGGCCATGCGGCTGTACGGCCTGCCTCTGGAGCAGGTGGACGCGGTGGTGCACCGGCAGAGCGTCATCCACTCGCTGGTGGAGTTCCGGGATGGGGCCATGCTGGCCCAGCTGGGTACGCCGGACATGAAGCTACCTATCCGCTACGCCATGACGTGGCCGGAGCGGGCGGCATCACCGGAGGAGCCGCTGGATCTGCTGTCATGCGGGGCGTTGACCTTCGCGCCCATCGACGCTGACACCTTCCGCTGCTTCGCCATCGCGCGGCAGTGCGCCAAAGAGGGCGGCACCGCCTGTGCCGTCATGAACGCCGCCAACGAGGAGGCTGTGTGGGCGTTTCTGCGGGGAGAAAATTCCTTCAACGGCATCCACCGCACGGTGGAAGCGGCGCTGGACAGGGTGGCGGTGAAATATCAGCCAAGCCTTGCGGATATACTGGAAGCAGACCGCCTTGCCCGGGAAGCGGCACGGGCGGTACTGAAGCGATAAAGGAACTGGTAAGCTATGACGACCATTGTGTATATTCTGGTGGCAGTCCTCATCTTCGGCGTGCTGATCGCCGTCCATGAGCTGGGCCATTTTCTGGCGGCCAAGGCCTGCGGCGTGACCGTCAACGAATTCTCCATCGGCATGGGGCCCGCCCTGTGGAAAAAGCAGAAGGGCGAGACCCTCTATTCCCTGCGGGCCATCCCCTGCGGCGGCTTCTGCGCCATGGAGGGCGAGGACGAGGATTCCGACGATCCTCACGCCCTGTACCGGCAAGGCTTCTGGGCCAAGCTGGCGATCTTCGCCGCCGGGGCCTTCATGAACTTCGTCACGGGGCTGGTGATCCTGCTGCTCTTGTACAGCGGGGCGAAAGCCTTTTATGACCCCACCATCACCGCCTTTGCCGACGGCTGCCCGCTGGAAGCGGAAAGCGGCTTGCAGGTGGGCGACAAGCTGCTGTCCATCGACGGCGAGCGGGTGTATATGTACTCCGACGTGGGACTGCTGCTGGGGCTGAACCGGGACGGCGTCTTTGATC
>CAVHKA010000013.1:4818-19015 GCA_963636325.1 Agathobacter sp.
GTCCATCGACGGCGAGCGGGTGTATATGTACTCCGACGTGGGACTGCTGCTGGGCCTGAATCAGGACGGTGTCTTTGATCTGGTGGTGCAGCGCGACGGGAAAAAGGTCACATTAAAGGACTTCCCCATGGAAAAGGCGGAATATCTGGACCAGAACGGCAACCCTTACACCGGCTATGGCCTGCTGTTCGGTGTGAAGGAGGCCACGGTGGGCGACCGCATCGCCAACAGCTGGAACAACGCCCTGGACTTCGTGCGGCTGGTGCGGCTGAGCCTGAAAATGCTGGTGACCGGCGAGGCGGGGCTTCGTGATCTCAGCGGCCCGGTGGGCATCGTGTCCACCATGACCGAGGTAGGCGAGGCGGCGGAGACCGTAGGCGCCGCCATCGGGGATATCGCCTATCTGGCGGCGCTGATCGCCGTGAATCTGGCGGTGATGAACCTGCTGCCGCTGCCGGCGCTGGACGGCGGCAAGATCTTCTTTCTGGTGGTGAACGCCCTGTCCATGGCGCTCATCAGGAAGCAGATCCCCCTGAAATACGAGAACTATATCCACTTCGCGGGACTGGTGCTGCTGCTGGGACTGATGGCGCTGGTGACCTTCAGCGACGTGTGGAAGCTGTTTACCTGAGAGGACGCGAGAGCAATGAGCAGACAGATGAAGATCGGCGGCGTGACCATCGGCGGCGGCGCGGAGGTGGCCATCCAATCCATGTGCAACACCCGCACGGAGGATGTGGCCGCCACCGTGGCCCAGATTTTACATTTGGAGCAAGCGGGCTGCGAGATCATCCGCGTGGCTGTCCCCACCATGGAGGCGGCCCGCGCCGTCGGGCAGATCAAAAAGGCCATCCATATCCCGCTGGTGGCGGACATCCATTTCGACTATCAGCTGGCGCTCCGCTGCGCCGCCGAGGGCGTGGACAAGATCCGCATCAATCCCGGTAATATCGGCGCGCAGGATCGGGTACGGGCCGTGGCGAAGGCCTGCCGTGACCATCATATTCCCATCCGCATCGGCGTCAACGGCGGCTCGCTGGAGAAGCCGCTGCTGGAGAAGTACGGTGGTGTGACGGCCCAGGCGCTGGTGGACAGCGCCATGGGCCATGTGCGCCTTTTGAACGACTGCGGCTTTGACGACATCTGCCTGTCGGTGAAGTGCTCCCATGTGCCCACCAATATGGCGGCGTATACCCTGCTGTCCCAGCAGACAGACTATCCCCTGCACCTGGGGGTCACCGAGGCGGGCACCCCGGAGATGGGCGTGCTGAAATCCGCCATCGGCATCGGAGGGCTGCTGTGTCAGGGCATCGGTGATACCATCAGGGTCAGCCTGACCGCCGACCCGATGGAGGAGGTAGTGGCCGCCAAGAAGATCTTGCAGGCCACCGGCCTGCGCCGCACGGGGCCGAATCTCATCTCCTGCCCCACCTGCGGCCGGACGAAATACGACATGATCCCCATCGCGCGGGAAGTGGAGCGGCGGCTTCAGGGCTGCGCGAAACCCATCACCGTGGCGGTCATGGGCTGCGCCGTCAACGGCCCCGGCGAGGCCAGAAGCGCCGACGTGGGCATCGCGGGCGGCGACGGCGAGGGACTGCTGTTCCGCAAGGGAGAGATCTTATGCAAGGTCCCCCAGGACAAGCTGGTGGACGCCCTGATGGCGGAGATCGAGAGATTGTAAGGAGCGGTATCGATAAACACTCGTAGGGGCGACCCTTGCGGTCGCCCGGAACCGCGATATAACCGGCGGGCGACCGCAAGGGTCGCCCCTACGAAATGAACAACGAACCCCGCCGGTATATCGAACGGGCCGATGTGGGCATCGGCCCCTACGAAACGCCTACCGATGGCATGCCGTATCGCGGCGGGCCACACGGGGCCCGCCCTACAGCCAACCACCGATAGAACACCGTAGGGCGGGGCCCATGTGCCCCGCCGCAATGCGACGTACCCCCCAATATACCCACCACACAGAGAAAAGGATGAAATTATGACGGATAAAGTACCGTTTTTTGATTTTTTTGACCGGTTCGTGCCGCCCCGTGAGCTGCGGCTGCTGCTGCATGACGCGGCGGTGACCGGCGGCGTGCTGGACCGGGAGAACCGCGCCATGGAGCTGGAGATCCAGTGCGGCGAGACGCTGCCGGACGCCGCCCAGGAGACGATACGCCAGCTGCTGATGCAGGAGTATGACCTGCGCCATTTGCGGCTGACGGTGCAGACGCCCCAGGCCGCCGCCAAAAAGGCGGGCGGCGGCGAGCTACTGATGGGCAAGCCCATCAAGGGCAAGGCCATCCCCATGGTGGATCTGAACCCCAAGATGGGCGCCATTGTGGTAGAGGGCAAGGTCTTTGCCGCCGAGATGTACGAGACACGGCGGCCGGGCCTGTGGTGCCTGACCTTCGACATGACCGACTATGCCGGAAGCGTCACCGTGCGCAAATACATGGACGAAAAAGAGGCCAAGCCGCTGGCGGGTCTCATCAGTCCCGGCATGTGGCTGCGCCTGCAGGGCGTGGTGGAGCTGACCCGCGACGGCAAGGACGTGCAGCTGCGCCCCCTGAGCATCGCCAAGATCGGCCACGAGGGCCGCAAGGACACCAGCCCGGAGAAGCGGGTGGAGCTGCATCTCCACACCCGTATGTCCAATATGGACGCCCTGACCGATACCGCCAGCGTCATCAAGCAGGCGGCGGCATGGGGCCACCCCGCCATCGCCATCACCGACCACGGCGTGGTGCAGTCCTTCCCCGACGCATGGCATAACGCAGGAAAGATCAAGATCCTCTACGGCGTGGAGGGCTATTTCGTCAACAATCTGGATGACCGCATCGCCGTCCACGGCGAGCAGGATCAGCCCTTTGAGGACGAGATCGTCTGCTTCGATATCGAGACCACGGGCCTGAAGGTCACCACCGAGGCCATCACCGAGATCGGCGCGGTGGTGCTGAAAAACGGTCAGATCACCGATACCTTCCAGATCTTCGTGAACCCCCACCGCCGCCTGACGCCGGAGATCATCGGCCTGACCGGCATCACCGACGCCATGCTGGCGGACGCGCCCTCGCTGAAGGAGGCGCTGACGGCGTTTTTGAAGTTCGTGGATGGCCGCCCGCTGGCCGCTCACAACGCGCCCTTCGACATCAGCTTCATCCGGGCCGGGTGCAAAAAGGTGGGCCTGCCCTTTGACCCCACCTATATCGACACGCTGATCCTGGCCCAGAACCTACTGCCGGAGCTGCATAAGTACAAGCTGGACATTGTGGCGGAGCACCTTGACCTGCCCGCCTTCAACCACCACCGGGCGTCGGACGATGCCGGGATGGTGGGCTATATGCTGATCCCCTTCTTCGAGAAGATGCGCAATGAGCTGCACATCGACCATATCCAGCAGATCAACGGCCAGATGACCCGCCTGCGGCCCCAGGGCAGCCGGTCCAACCGCTTTCCCAAGCACATCATCATTCTGGCCAAGAACAAGCTGGGCCTGAAGCATCTGTATCAACTGATCAGCGCCTCCAACCTGAAGTATTTCCACCGTGTGCCCACCATCCCCAAAACGGAGCTGGTGGCCCACCGGGAGGGGCTGATCATCGGCTCCGCCTGCGAGGCGGGCGAGCTGTTCCGTGCGGTATCCGAGCACCGGGAGTGGGCCGAGCTGAAGCGGATCGCCAGCTTTTATGACTATCTGGAGATCCAGCCTATCTGCAACAACATGTTCATGCTGCGCAACGGCGACGTGCAGTCGGAGGAGGAGTTGCGGGACTTCAACCGCACCATCGTCCGTCTGGGCGAGGAGCTGGGCAAGCCGGTGTGCGCCACCGGCGATGTGCATTTTCAGGAGCCGGAGGACGAGATCTACCGCCACATCCTGCTGGCCAGCAAGAAGTTCTCCGACGCCGACGCGCCGCTGCCCATCTATTTCAAGACCACCGACGAGATGCTGGAGGAATTCTCCTACCTGGGCGCGGAAAAGGCCCACGAGGTGGTCATCGACAATCCCCGGAAGATCGCTGACCGCATCGAGGAGATCGAGCTGCTGCCGCCGGGCCAGCTGTTCCCGCCGCGCCTGGAAAACTCCGAGCAGGAGCTGTATGACCGGGTGTGGAGCAAGTGCCATGCCATGTACGGCGAGAACCCGCCCCAACTGATCGTGGATCGCCTGAACGTGGAGCTGAACAGTATTCTGGGCAAGTACGACGTGGTATACATGTCCGCCCAGAAGCTGGTGCAGCGAAGCCTGGAAAACGGCTATCTGGTGGGCTCACGAGGCTCCGTGGGGTCCTCGCTGGTGGCCTATATGTCCGGCATTACCGAGGTGAATTCCCTGCCGCCCCACTACTACTGCCCGGAGTGCCAGTATGTGGAGTTCCAGACCGATCCCCAGTACGGCTGCGGCGCGGATATGCCCGACAAGATGTGCCCCAAATGCGGCACGAAGCTGAAAAAGGATGGCTTTGACATCCCCTTTGAGACCTTCCTGGGCTACGGTGGCGGCAAGGTGCCCGATATCGACCTGAACTTCTCCGGCGAGTATCAGGCCCGCGCCCACCGCCACGCCATCGAGATGTTCGGCGCCACCCAGGTGTTCCGGGCCGGCACCATCGGTACGCTGGCGGAAAAGACCGCCTTCGGCATGGTGAAGAAGTATCTGGAGGAAAAGGGCGAGACCGCCTCCAACGCGGAGATGAACCGCCTGACCCAGGGCTGCGTAGGCGTGCGCCGCACCACGGGCCAGCACCCCGGCGGTCTGGTGGTGGTGCCTGACGACATGGACGTGGAGGATTTCACCGCCGTGCAGCACCCCGCCGACGACGCGGGCAGCGACACCGTCACCACCCATTTTGAATACCACTGCATGGAGGATAACCTGCTGAAGCTGGACATGCTGGGACACGATGACCCCACCATGATCAAGTACATGGAGGATCTCACCGGCGTCAACGCACGGGAGATCCCGCTGGACGATCCGGACACCATGTCCATCTTCATCTCCTCCAAGGTGCTGGGGTACGAGAATGACGAGATCCTCGGCCCCACCGGCGCCGTGGCCATCCCGGAGTTCAACACCCGCTTTACCCGCCAGATGCTGGTGGACACCCAGCCCACCAACTTCAACACGCTGGTGCGTCTGTCCGGCTTCTCCCACGGCACCGACGTGTGGCTGGGCAACGCCCGCGAGCTGATCGTCAGCGGTACGGCCACCGTTCTGGAGACGGTGGGCTGCCGTGACGATATCATGCTGTATCTGATCTCCATGGGCCTTGATCCCAAGATGAGCTTCAAGATCATGGAGGCTGTCCGTAAGGGCAAGGTGAAGAAAAAGGGCTTTGAGGACGGCTGGGAGGAGGCCATGCGGGAGCACAATGTGCCGGACTGGTACATCGAATCCCTGGCCAAGATCGGCTATCTGTTCCCCAAGGCCCACGCCGTGGCCTATGTGACCATGGCCTTCCGCATCGCGTGGTTCAAGGTGCATAAGCCGCTGGCCTTCTATGCCACCTTCTTCTCCATCCGGGCCAAGGCCTTCGACGCGGAGTACTGCTGCGCCGGGCTGGACGCGGTGAAGCGGAAGATCAGGGAGATCGAAAACAACAAGGACGCCACCAACGTGGAGCAGGATCTGATGGTAACGCTGGAGGTGTGCTATGAGTTCTATCTCCGGGGCTTCCACTTTGACACCATCGACATCTACAAGTCCGACGCCACCCACTTCCTCATCACGGAGAACGGCCTGCTGCCGCCCTTTGTATCGGTGCACGGTCTGGGTGAAGCGGCGGCGCTGGCCACGGTGGAGCAGCGCAAGGGCAAGGACTTCATCTCCATCGAGGAGTTCTCCACCACCTGCAACAAGCTCAGTAAGACCCATATCGAGCAGCTGAAGGCGCTGGGCGCCTTCGCCGGTATGGCGGAGACCAGTCAGGTCAGCTTCTTCTGAGAATACAAAAAAAGAAAACCGCCGGTATCGGCGGTTTTCTTTTTTGCCCTTTTATTCCGCTTTTTTTCTTTCCGGGAACTGGATCTGGGCCAGAATGACGGCGATGAACATGACGACGCAGCCGATGTACTCCCGCACGCTCATCTGCTGGCGCAGGATGATGGCTCCTGCGATGACGGCGAACACGCTCTCCAGACTCAGCAGGATGGTGACCACCGTGGGGTTGGAGTCCTTCTGAGCCAGAATTTGCAGGGTGTAGCCCACGCCGGAGGAGAAAATACCCACATACAGGATGGGCAGCGTACAGGCCAGAATGGCGTCCCAATCAGGCACGGCGAAGATGGAGGTGGCCACCGACACGTCGCCGGTGCCGTTCATGCCCAGCAGTACGCACACCACCTTGGCGATGGTGGCCCACACCGCCGCCACCAGGAACTGGACGCAGGAAAGCTTCATGCCGTCCACCGTGGCGGTGAAGTGGTCGATCACCAAAATATGTATGGCGAAGCACACGGCACACACCAGCAGCAGCAGATCGCCCGGCGCTAGAGAGAAATCGCCCTTGATGCACAGCAGGTACAATGCCACCACGCTGCATACCACAGCGATCCAGGTGGGCAGGCTGACTCTCCGCTTGAAGAACAGGCCGAATACCGGCACCAGCACCACATACAGCGCGGTGATGAAGCCCGCCTTACCGGCGTCTGTACCGGCGGCGATGCCCGCCTGCTGGAAGTTGGAGGCCACGGCCAGCGCCGTGCCGCAGCAGAAGCCGCCCAGCATCAGCTCGCGGCGGTTCTGCCGCTTCTGCATCTTGGTGGGAGTGGGCTGATCCTTTTTCAGCCGGTCAAAAATGACGATGATGATCAGCAGCGCCACCACCGCGATATAGGAACGGATGGCGTTGAAGGTAAAGGTATCGATCACATCGGCGCACAGATCCTGCGCCACAAAAGCGGTACCCCAGATGAGGGCCGCCAGAATGGGGAACAGCACCTGGCGAACTTGGTTGTGTTTCATGGAAGGTTTCCTTTCTCTTGGTAGGATAACAGTAAACTTTTGTAGGGGCGACCCTTGCGGTCGCCCATTACAGGCGCATTTCGTACAATTCTGTAGGGCGGCCTGCCCTCAGGCCGCCGCTTGGCGGAGATGCTCTGCGTTTGTCGTGCGGCGGGGTGAGGGCACCCCGCCCTACACAAATATCTGGATGGTCGGTGCATTCGTCTCGCGGGCGACTGCAAGGGTCGCCCCTACGGATGTATTTTCGGTGGTTTTCTTTCTTTACTCCTTCGGCGGGCCGGAGTGCCACTGGAACTTCCGCTCCGTGCCGTGGAGCAGGCGGTCGATATTCTCCCGGTGGCACCAGACCACCAGCACGGAAATGACGAAGGCCAGCGCCGTATACAGCCAGTTGTGGCCGTAGAACAAGAACACGGATACCGTCAGGCTGACGCCCGCCGCCACAGAGCCCAGGGACACATACTTGCTCAGCAGCCACAGCGCCGCGAACAGGCCCCAGGCCACAAGGCCCACCTTCCAGCCCAGCATCCACGCCAGCGTACCGCCGCACAGGATGCCCTTGCCGCCCTTGAAGCCGTAAAAGGCGGGGAACATGTGGCCCAGCTCACAGCCGATACCCGCCAGCAGCAGGCCCAGCGTCCAGTCCCCTGCGGCGAAGTCCATCAAAAACCCGCCGATCAGGCCCGCCACCACGGTCTTGCCCATGTCCAGCGCGATGACGCCAAGGGCGTATTTCGCGCCGTAAGTGCGGTAAAAGTTGGTCAGGCCCGCGTTGCCGCTGCCGTGGGCACGCACATCATCCTTGATCACGAAATGGGACACCATCACTGAGCCGTTGAAGCAGCCCAGCAGATAGCCCAGCAGCAGCACAACGGCTGCTATGCCGATGATGACGAAAACGAGCTTCATCCCTCATCCTCTCCCTTCTGGCGGATGGTCATAATAACGGGGGTGCCCTCCAGTCCGAACACGCTGCGGATCTGGTTCTCCAGATACCGGCGGTAGGAGAAGTGGAACAGCTTCTTGTCGTTGCAGAACACCACGAAATGGGGCGGTTTGATGCCCACCTGGGTCATGTAGTAGATCTTCAGGCGGCGGCCCTTGTCCGTAGGCGGCTGCACGCGGGTCTGGGCGTCGGCCAGCACGCTGTTCAGCATGCCGGTGGTGATGCGCATGGACGCCTGATCGTTGACATAGTTGATCAGCTCGAAGAGCCGGCCCACCCGCTGGCCCGTCAGGGCGGAGA
The DNA here is from genome assembly GCA_963636325.1 of Agathobacter sp. Classification (GTDB taxonomy): domain Bacteria; phylum Bacillota; class Clostridia; order Oscillospirales; family Oscillospiraceae; genus Vescimonas. The sequence goes on from CAVHKA010000013.1 coordinate 13,026, forward strand.
TGAACACGATGGGCGCATAGGTCATAAAGCTGAGATCCCGGCGGATATCCTCCCGCATGCGGTCCATGGTCTTGTCGTCCTTCTCCACGGCGTCCCACTTGTTCACCACGATGATGCAGGCCTTGCCTGCCTCGTGGGCCAGACCGGCTACCTTGGTATCCTGCTCGGTAACGCCGTCGTTGGCGTCGATCATGATGAGACACACGTCGCTGCGCTCGATGGCCATGGTGGCCCGCAGGACACTGTATTTCTCAATATTGTCGTCCACCTTGGACTTTTTCCGCATACCGGCGGTGTCGATGAAGTTGTATTTGCCCTGAGCGTTCTCGAAATAGCTGTCGATGGCATCGCGGGTGGTGCCCGCCACATTGCTGACGATGACCCGCTGCTCGCCCAGAATACGGTTGGTCAGGCTGGATTTGCCCACATTGGGCTTGCCGATGATGGCCACCTGAATGACGTCGGATTCGTCGTCCTCGTCCTCCTCAGGCGGGAAGTATTTCAGGCACTCGTCCAGCAGGTCGCCGGTGCCGTGGCCGTGAACAGCGGACACGGCGATGGGGTCGCCCAGACCCAGATTATAGAACTCATAGAAATCCGGGTCCACCGTGCCGGTGGCGTCCATCTTGTTGACGGCCAGCACGATGGGCTTCTTGCTGCGCTGCAGCATCCCGGCCACCTCCTGATCGGCGGCGGTCATGCCGGTCTTGATATCGGTGACGAACACGATCACCGTGGCGTTGTCGATGGCGATCTGGGCCTGCTCCCGCATGAAGGACAGGATCTGGTTATCGGTGCTGGGCTCGATGCCGCCGGTGTCCACCAGACGGAACTTGTGGCCCAGCCATTCGCTTTCGCCGTAAATACGGTCGCGGGTGACGCCGGGGGTATCCTCCACGATGCTCAGGCGCTTGCCGATCAGCTTATTGAACAGCATGGACTTGCCCACATTGGGGCGGCCCACGATGGCGATCAAAGGTTTTGCCATAGTCTTTCCCTCCTTTTATCCGACAGTGGCTTCCAGTATGGCGTCCAACAGGGCGCCACCGTCATCGTCCACGATCTGGACGGGGCTGCCCAGCTCTTGGGACACCCGCTCCACTGTATAATCATCCAAAAATACGGTCTCGCCGTGGCGCAGCATGTGCACCGTCAGCAGCACTCGCCGTCCGGCTACCTTACCCTGCAGCTGCTTTGCGATGTCCTGCCCCGTCAGAAGGCCCGTCACATCGATGGTGTGTCCGAAGAAATCGTTCTTTATCGCCACCACCTCCGCGTCCAACCTGGGGAAGTAAGCCTTGGCTTTATCCATCAGCATCTGCATGAAGGACGCGGCGGCCACGCCGGTGGCGATGGTGAAGGGGCTGGGGGCGGCATCCGGCTCTTCCATTTTCATGGCGGACAAAAACTCCTGCTCCAGTGACCGCAGCATGCCTACGCCGTTCTCGATCTGGCGGTAGCCCTCGTAATACTCCTCCTCCGGCAGGGGCAGCTCTGCCCGCAGGAACAGCTCGTCGGCGCAGAAGAAGCGCCGGGTGCCGTAGCGCCGCAGGTTCTCCTGGCCATATTCCTCGGCAATGGCGATGATCTCCCGCGCGCAGTCCTTTTCCACCGGGTGGAGCTTGGCAAGACCCTTGCGGTACTTGGTGATGCCCACCGGCACCAGCGAGCAGCTGGAGAACTGCCAATCCGTCAGATCCCGCAGGGTACGGCGCAGCTGGTCGCCGTCGTTCCAGCCGGGGCATACCACGATCTGGCCGTTCATGACGATGCCCGCCTTGCAGAAGCGCCGGATGTACTCCAGCGACCGCTCCGCGTTCTTGTTGCCCAGCAGCGTGCAGTGGAGCTGCGGGTCGGTGGCGTGAACGGACACGTTGATGGGACTGATGTGCAGGTCGATGATCCGCTGGGCCTCCCGCTCGCTGAGGTTGGTCAGGGTGGTGTAGTTGCCCAGCAGGAAGCTGAGGCGCTCGTCGTCGTCCTTGATGTAGAGGGACGGCCGCATGTTGGGCGGCATCTGATCCACAAAGCAGAACAGACAGTGATTGGCGCATTGATGCATTTCATCCATCAGGTAGGTGGGGAAGTTCAGTCCCAGGTCGCGGCCCTCCTCCTTGCGGATGGTGACCGTTCGCTCCCGCCCGTCCTTCATAAGCCGCAGCACCGCCAGCGGATCATAGCCGTAAAACCGGTAGTCCAACACATCCACAATGTGATGGCCGTTGATCTCCAGCAGCTGTTCGCCCACGGTGATCCCGGCCTTTTCCGCCGGGGAATGGGGATCAATGGATGTGATGACGGTACTCATATCGGTATTCTCTCCTGTAAAATGGCATACCATCGATCAACAAGGACAAACACGCCTGCCAGCGTATCTTTCCGGCGCTTTTTCCCCTTTTCGTCTTGGCGGGCGTCAGCCCGCCTGCGCCTCAAAAAGTAAAAATCACTCGAAAATACATCACTGGCAGGTGTCTTGCAGTTTTGCCGGAGCAGAAATGTGTCCAGACAAGAAAAGGCCCGCAGAGAATACTTGCCGTATTGTCAAGGGGCTTGACGCAGTATGGGCGCATTTCTGCCCGTCAAAACCGTGTCTGCCCTTGTTGATCGATGGTAAAACGGCATGATAACCATAATATTATAGCCATTTTTCCCCTGTAACGCAAGACAAAAAGCGAATTTTATACCGTCTTTTGTCAGTATATCCGATACAGAGAGAAAAGTAAAACGCATGATTTCGATGCACATCATGAAAAATTGGAAGGGAGCGTAAAAAAGTAAGGAGGGAAGAAAAATCTTCCCTCCTAACAAGGACACACGTCGACGGCTTACTTGCCAGCGGCCACGGACTTGATCTCCTTGACCTGACGGCCATTGTAGACACCGCACTCCGGGCACATTCTGTGAGGCAGATGCAGCGCACCACACTTGGGGCATGCCACCAGACCGGGAGTCGCCAGCTTCCAAACGGAGCTGCGTCTCTTATTGCGTCTTTGCTTCGATACTTTTCCCTTAGGGACTGCCATGTTGACACCTCCTTGGTCTTTTAACTGCCGTGAGCAGTAGTATAATAATCAGGCTTCCGCTTACCGATCCTCCAAAAGCTGGGCCAGCTTCGCAAGCCGCGGATCCACCGCCTTCTTGCAGCGGCACGCCTCGTGATTGAGGTTGGCGCCGCAGCCGGGGCACAGGCCCTTACAGTCGGGAGAGCAGAGGTTTTTCGTGTCCATCTCAAGGATAAACGCAGTGCGAGCCACTTCGCCCAAGTCCACCGTATCGTTTTCCAGCAGCACGATCTCCTCATCGTCGTCGGACTGCCGTTCCTCTGCCAGCACGCACTGGTATGCAACGGTCTTATCCTCGGTAAAGGGTTCCGCGCAGCGGTCACAGATGCAATGGAGCGTCGTACTCGCTTCGAGCGTACACAGCAGGACGCCGGCCTTGTTCCTGATCCGGCCTTCCACAGTGACCGGCTGGGACACGGGGTAGCTGCCGCCGAATTCCAAATCGCTCAGGTCCATCTCAAAAGAGAAATCCTGCGCCGCATCCGGCGTATGCAGCAGCTTGTTTACATTCAAAAGCATAGTACACCTCGCAATGACACGGATAGTATTATAGCGTGAAAAACAAGGGTTGTCAAACCTTTTTTGCAAAAAAGGCGGCATTTTTCACCATATTTTTCTTCCGATGAATTCCCTTTGACATTTGTGCCGCCCTTGGGTACAATAAGGCAGACCATTCTTTTGGGGAGGTGCGCCCATGCGGGAGCTGACCATCGGAAAAAATGACGCGGGACAGCGGCTTGACCGCTTTGTGGCAAAGTCCCTGCCGCTGCTGCCCTCCGCCCTGCTGCAAAAGTACATCCGGCTCAAGCGCATCAAGTGCAACGGCGCGCGGGCCCAGCGGGATCAGCGGCTCCAGGAGGGCGACGTGCTGCAATTATACATCAACGACGAGTTCTTTGACAAGCCCCGCGAGGACAACATGTTCCTGACGCTGTTCAAGCCCAGCCTCACCATCGTGTACGAGGATGAGAACCTGATGCTGCTGGACAAGCGGCCGGGACTGGTGGTGCACGCCGACGAGACGGAGAAGGTCAACACCCTTATCAACCACATTCAGGCGTACCTCTATCAGAAGCGGGAGTGGAACCCCAAGTGGGAGAACGCCTTTACCCCCGCCCTGTGCAACCGTATCGACCGCAACACCGGCGGCATCGTCATTGCCGCCAAGAACGCCGAGACGCTGCGGATCATCAACGAGAAGATCCGTGACCGGGAGATGGACAAGCGCTATCTCTGCATCACGGTGGGCGCGCCGCAGCCGCCCAAAGGCCGGGTGGAGGTCTTTCTGGTAAAGGACGAGAAGAAAAAAGAGGTCTCCGTCCGCACAAAGCCCGTCCCTGGCGGCAAGACCGCCATCACCACCTATGAGACGCTGGAGCGCCGGGGCGAGCTGGCCCTGGTGGAGGTGGGGCTGGAGACCGGCCGCACCCATCAGATCCGCGCCACCTTCGCCCACATGGGCTGTCCCCTGCTGGGCGACGGCAAGTATGGCCGGGGTGACGTGAACCGCCGCTACGGCGAGACGCGGCAGGCGCTGTACTCCTACAAGCTGACCTTCGACTTCCCCACCGACGCGGGGATCCTGAACTATCTCCGGGGCCGCAGCTTCCAGGTGGAAAGCGTCCCCTTCCGGGAGAAGTATTTCGGATAAAAAAACACCCGCATGCCGTGCATGCGGGTATTCTTTTATGGTTTATTCCGCCGCACTTTCCTTTTCCTTGGCGATCTTTTTGAGCTCCTCTTCCTCCAGTACGCGGTAGGCCACCTTGCCCACCAGCGTCTTGGGCAACTCGTCCCGGAACTCGATGTCGTAGGGCATGGCGTACTTGGCCACATGCTTGCGGCAGTAGCCCAACAGGGCGTCGCGGGTGCCCTCGTTGGCCTCCACACCGGGCTTCAGCATGACGAAAGCCTTCACCTTCTGCATCTTGTAGGCGTCGGGCACGCCGATGACACAGCTCATCTGCACCATCTCGTTGGCGTCCAGAATGTTCTCGATCTGGCCGGGATAGACGTTGTAGCCGGAGGAGATGATCATGCGCTTGGCGCGGCCGCGGAAGTAGATGAAGCCCTGATCGTCCATGACGCCCAGGTCGCCGGTATAGACCCAGGTGAGGCCGTCGTCGTGCTTGCGGAGGGTCTTGGCCGTCTCGTCGGGGTGATTCATGTACTCCTTCATGACGGTGGGACCGGCCAGCAGGATCTCGCCCTCCTCGCCGTAGGGCAGCTCCTCGTCGGTGCCGGGCTTGACGATCTTGATATAGGTGTCGGGGAAGGGCAGGCCGATGGAGCCCTCCTTGTAAATGTGGGTAGGTGTCAGGCAGCAGGCGGTGACGGTCTCGGTGGTGCCGTAGCCCTCCCGCACCTGAATGACGGCGTGATGGTCGTACAGGAACTTGTCGAACTTCTTCTTCAGCTCGATGGACAGGCTGTCGCCGCCGGAGAACACGCCCTTCAGGCTGCTGAGGTCGGCGTTGTCCATGCTGGGCAGGCGCAGCAGCGCCTCATACAGCGTGGGCACACCGGCGATGAAGTTGCACTTGTACTTGACGATCTGCTTGGCGTAGCTCTTGGCGGTGAAGCGGGGGATCAGGATGCAGCGGCCGCCCTGAGCCAGCATGGAGTGGACGCACACGCCCAGACCGAAGCCGTGGAACAGGGGCATGGCGGCCAGCATCCGGTCTCCGGGCCGGAACATGGGGTTGGTGGCGATGATCTGCTGGCTGAGGGCATTGAAGTTGCCGTTGGTCAGCACGATACCCTTGGTGGTGCCGGTGGTGCCGCCGGAGTACAGGATCACGGCGGGGTCATTGTAGCCCCGCTCCACCCGGTAGTTCTTATAGAAGCAGAACCGGGACATGTCCATAAATTCCTTCCAGCGGATGACAGGCGCATCCTCGGGAATCTTCTGGATCTTGCGGCCCTCGG
>CAVHKA010000014.1:0-18785 GCA_963636325.1 Agathobacter sp.
AGCCTCCCTCTGACGAGGGAGGTGGCTCGGCGTAAGCCGAGACGGAGGGAGAGACAATGAACACAAGATGTGCGGTACAACGCCGGTCTCTCCCCCAGTCTCGCTGACGCTCGACAGCCCCCTCGTCAGAGGGGGCCAGGGGTGGATTACCGGCAGCCGGTATGTAGAGCGCGAAATATTCCCTTGTCCCTGAGGGGACGCAACGCCCCCTCACACCACCTGAAACAGGAAAAACTTCAGATAATTCGTTTCCTCCACGCCCCAGAGGATGGGATGGTCGGCGCACTGCTGCCGGGCCTCGATCTGCCGCAGCTGCACCCCCGCGTCGCGGGCGGCGCTGTGGAGCATTCTGATGAACAGCTCCTCGGTGGCGAAGTGGCTGCATGAGCAGGTAGCCAGATACCCGCCACGGGGCAGCAGCTTCATGGCCCGGTAGTTGATCTCCTTATAGCCGCCCATGGCGTTGTGGACGGTCTTGCGGCTCTTGGTAAAGGCCGGGGGATCGAGGATGATGAAGTCGTACTTCCGGGGCTGCTTCTCCAACTCCGGAAGCAGGTCGAACACGTTGGCGGCCATGCAGTCCATGACGCCGTCCAGCCCGTTGCGGCGGGCGTTCTCCGCCGCGCACTGCACGGCAAACTCCGACACGTCCACGGCGGTGACGTGGGCCGCGCCGCCCTTCGCCGCGTTCAGGGCGAAGCTGCCGGTATGGGTGAAGCAGTCCAGCACCGTCTTGCCCTTCGCCAGCCTGGCCACCGCAAGGCGGTTATACTTCTGATCCAGAAAGAAGCCGGTTTTCTGGCCGTTTTCAAAGTCCACCGTATAGACGATGCCGTTTTCCGTGATGTCCACGCAGGTTTTCTCCGGCGGCGTCTCGCCGGACAGGGCGTACCAGCCTTTGTTCTGCTGCATGCCCTCCCGCTCCCGCAGAGCCACGTCGTTGCGCTCATAGATGCCCCGGATATCCTGTCCGTCCTCCCGCAGCACCTTTGCCAGCAGGGGAAACAGGCGATCCTTGATGCGCTCCATGCCAAGGCTCAGGGTCTGGGTCACCAGCACGGACTCGAACCGATCCACTGTCAGTCCGGGGAACAGGTCGGCTTCTCCGAAAATGACGCGGCAGCAGCGGCTGTCAGTCTCGCCCATGACGGCCTTGCGGTAGTCCCAGGCGTAGCGGACGCGGCGCTCCCAGAAGGCGTCGGAAAAATCGTCGTTGGCGTTGCGGCTGAGGAGCCGCACGCGAATTTTGGAGTGGCTGTTGTAGAAGCCGCAGCCCAGCCAGCTGCCCCGGCGGCTCACCACGTCCACCAGCGTGCCGTCCTCCGGCGTGCCGTCCATGGCGGTCACTTCGCCCTCATAGACCCACGGGTGTCCTCCCGTCAGGGCGGCCTCCCCCTTGGGAGTGATGGTGATCTTGGGATAGGGACGCAGTGCTTTCATGGCGGTTCTCTCCTGTCGTGTGAATATTCAACGTATTCTGTCATTCCGAGGGAGCAAAGCCGTGCGCTGCCGGTGGCAGATGAAGCACGGCGTGCGAGTGGCAGCGGTCAAAATTTCGGCGGCTTAAATGCCGCTGCGAAATTTTGGGAACCGCAACAGTGCAGGGCAAAGCGACGTGGGAATCCGTAACGAAAGCCTCCCCTGTGTAAGGGGAGGTGGCGCAAAGCGCCGGAGGGGTTGTCCGATGGAAAACAATCCCCCAGTCAGCGCAAAGCGCTGACAGCCCCCTTTACACAAGGGGGCCAAATGCGGATCGCCACGCCAGTGTGAGCACTGGCTCGCAATGACAGAGCTTTCAATATTTTATTATAGCACATTCTTTTCTCCCGCGCTACATATATATGAGGGAGAAACCGAAAAAGGAGAAGCGCCATGCCCAATATATATTTAAGCCCCTCCACACAGGAGTATAACCCCTACATCACCGGCTCCGGCAGCGAGGAATACTGGATGAACCGCATCGCAGACGCCATGGAGCCGTATCTGCGGGCCAACACCATCCGCTTTACCCGCAACACGCCGGAGATGACCGCCGCGTCCTCCATTGCCCAGGCGGCACGGGGCAGCTATGACTTTTATCTGGCGCTGCACTCCAACGCCAGCGGCGACGGCTCCAGCGAGGGCCGCCAGCGGGGCATTATCGCCTTTTACTATCCCACCAGCACCAACGGCAGGCGGGCCGCCGATATCTTCGTGGAGAATCTGAAGGAGATCTATCCCTTGCCCGCGCTGGTGACGGCCCGCGCCACCACGGCCCTGGGCGAGGTGCGCCAGCCTAAGATGCCCTCTGTGCTGCTGGAGATCGGCTATCACGATAACACCGCCGACGCGCTGTGGATTGAAGAAAATGTGCAGAATATTGCCGAGAATCTCTCCCGCTCCATGACGGAGTATTTCGCCCTGCCCTTTATCTATCCCATGACGCCCCGGACGGGCACGGTGGTCACGGAGGAGAGCGCCCTGAACGTGCGGGCCTACCCGTCCCTGAGCGGGCAGGTGGTGGGCAGCGTGCCCCGCGAGGCGCAGCTGACGGTGTACGGCCAGTATGACGGCTGGTACAGCATGGGCTACGGGAATCTGGCGGGCTATGTACGGTCGGACTATGTGCGTATATAGGCAGATTCGACAAAATGTTTTTCCCGTGCGGACAAAAATTCCACGACAGTGTGTTTTTGTGCTTGACAGTTTCCTGTAATGAGGTTAGAATTATGAAGGATTATTATCAGACGATTTAGGGGAATTGTCTGATTATTTTCTGAGGACAGCCACCATCCCCATCCCCGCTTGTCCCCGGATGGAGGGCGATTGTCCAGATACACCATATGAAACAGGAGGAAACCATGATCAAGATCGTATACGCGGTGTTGATGATCGTGGCGGCGTTTGGTCTTGGCATCCTCACTTGTATTCTGATCTACCGGCAGAAGCAGAAGCGCGACCAGGGCAAGATCCAGGACGCCGAGCAGGAAGCGCTGCGCATCGTCAACGAAGCCATCAAGAATGGCGAGAGTAAGAAACGCGAAGCATTGGTGGAGGCGAAGGAGGAGATCCTGCGCTCCAGAAACGAATACGAGAAGGAAGTCAAGGAACGCCGCGCCGACCTGCAGAAGCAGGAGCGCCGTTTACAGCAGAAGGAAGAGAATCTCGATCATAAGACCGAGCAGATCGAGAAGAAGGAAGAAGCATTGGCCGCCAAGCACGCTGCCGCCGACCGTGAGCAGGAGGAGATCAAGCTCATCAAGCGCAGCCAGACCGAGATGCTGGAGCGTATCTCCGGCTTCACCGCCGACGAGGCCAAGCAGTACCTGATCGCACAGGTGGAGTCCGAGGTCACCCACGAGACTGCCCTGAAGATCAAGGAGATCGAAGCACGCGCCAAGGAAGAGGCCGACACCCGCGCCCGCGAGATCGTGGCCACCGCCATCCAGCGCTGCGCCGCCGACCATGTGGCCGAGATCACCGTCAGTGTGGTACCCCTGCCCAATGACGAGATGAAGGGCCGCATCATCGGCCGCGAGGGCCGCAACATCCGCGCCATCGAGACGCTGACCGGCGCCGATCTCATTATCGACGATACCCCCGAGGCCATCACGGTATCCTGCTTCGAGCCGGTGCGCCGCGAGGTAGCGCGCCTTGCGCTGGAAAAGCTCATTGCCGACGGCCGCATCCATCCCACCCACATCGAGGAAATGGTGGAGAAGGCCAAGCGCGAAGTGGATGCCGTCATCCGCTCCGAGGGCGAGCGCGCTGTGCTGGAGACCGGCGTCCGCGGCCTGCATCCCGAGCTGCAGAAGCTGCTGGGCCGTCTGCGTTACCGCACCAGCTATGGCCAGAACGTATTGCAGCACTCTATCGAGGTGTCCCATATCGCCGGCATGATGGCCGCCGAGCTGGGCGCCGATGTCCACGCCGCCAAGCGCGCGGGCCTGCTGCACGATATCGGCAAGGCGCTGGATCACGAGTTTGAAGGTACCCATGTGTCTCTGGGTGTGGAGTATGCCCGGAAGTACAAGGAAAAGGAAGAGATCGTCCACGCCATCCAGGCCCACCACGGCGACGTGGAGTGCAAGACGCTGGTGGCATGTCTGGTGCAGGCGGCCGACGCTATCTCCGCCGCCCGTCCCGGCGCACGCCGCGAAAACCTTGAGAATTACATCAAGCGTTTGCAGAAGCTGGAAGAGATCACCGGCACCTATCCCGGTGTGGAAAAGAGCTATGCCATTCAGGCGGGCCGCGAGGTGCGCGTGATGGTGAAGCCCGAGCAGGTCAGCGAGGATCAGATGGTTATTCTGGCCCGCGAGCTGGCCAAGCGTATCGAGAACGAGCTGGAATACCCCGGCCAGATCAAGGTCCACGTGCTGCGTGAGACCAAGGTCGTGGAATACGCCAAGTAAACAGAAACAACACTGTGCGACACCCTTCCCCGGGGTGCCGCACAGTCGCATCTTGGAGGGATATCCTATGAAACGAAAGCTTTTACCTTTGCTGCTGATGCTCTGCATGCTGCTGGCCGCCTGCGGTCAAAAGCCGTCCGACGGCAATTCCGGAACGGATGGGCAGCCCCAGCCGGGCCAGAGCCAGCAGGCCCAGGATCAGACGCCGTCGGACGACGGATTTTCCACCTCCGTCGGCGGACGGGTGGAGGACCCGGAGGGGCTGGTGACAGAGGAACAGAAGCAGCTGATGACCCGGCTGCTGACCGACTGGTACACCGATATTGCCCTGTTTGACCAGCCGCAGCTGGGGATGCTGTTCTCTGATGAAAAGGACGCCGCCATGCACGAGGCATCCATCCGCACCCTGACCGCCATCCGGCAGCAGGCGCTGACCGACCTGCGGATGCGGGACGTGGACTTCGTGCTGACCGTCACCAGGGCGGAGCCCTCCGCCGAGGAGGACGCCGTGGAGGGGCAGATACATATCGAAGCCGACGAGACCACAGTGATGCACTTTGCTGCCACGCCCGATGTGGACAGCAAGATGTACGATGTGCCCCACATCTTCGAGTTGGTGCCTGCGGCGGACGGCGGCTGGCTGATCAAGCACCATGAGGCAGACGACAACCCCTATTTCAGTCTGACCTATGAGGAGGGCGCGGCGGTGGACGGACGGCTCCAGCAGCTGCTGCGGGCCATTGAGCGGCGGCAGCTCCAGCGGCAGGAGACGGTGCAGGTGACGCTGACGTGCGACCATCCCTATGACCGCGCGGCGGCGGAGCAGTACATGCGGCAGTATGACCACCAGCGGAACGACCAGTGGTACGCCTATGACGACGTGGGCGGCAACTGCATGAACTTCGGCTCGCAGGTGCTGCTGGCGGGCGGCATCCCCATGGATGAGCAGGGCGGCAGCAAGTGGTACTGGTACGGCCAGAACACGCTGGACCTGTCCTGGATCAATGTGGGCCGTTTTTACAGCTACGCCCGTGAGAACCGGGGCTACGGCCTTGTGGCGGACACCGAGGCCAACTACTACACCGGCGAGATCGGGGATATCCTGATCCTTGGCCCCGACGGCGGCCACAACCACACCACCGTCATTTCCGGCATCGTCCGCAACGGGGCGGGGGAGACGGTGGACTATCTGCTGTGCTCCAACACCACCAACTATACGGACTTCCCGGCGGGCGCGTATTACTACACCAGCCACCGGCTCATTAAAATTTACGGCTGGAACGACATACCGGTGGAATGAAAGTGTTTCTTGGGATTCTTTGTAGGGGCGGACGACTCTGTCCGCCCGCAAGAAACGGTGTGGTTATCGTCAGGGCGGACAGAGTCGTCCGCCCCTACGAAATGATATACCGAAGCTTTTGCGGCGGGGTGAGGGCACTCCGCCCTACAGAGTTCTACCGTATTGTTTTGTAGGGCGGCCTACCCTCAGGTCGCCGCCGTTGTGGAATAGCGTCCTGCAACACCCACATGCAAAATAGGGGAGCGCACTTGCGCTCCCTCTTTTTTTGTGGCATAATAGCGGGGAATGAAGAAATCGTAAAAAGGAGGACACCATGCTGTATCACATTCTTGCCATCGGCGACGTGACCAGCGAGGACGGCCTGAAGCACCTGCGCCGCCATCTTGCGCCGCTGAAGAAGCTGAAAAGCATTGATTTTACCGTGGTCAACGGGGAGAATATTTCCGGCACCGGCTTGACCCCCGCCCAGGCGGACGAGCTGTTTGCCGCCGGAGCCGACGTGATCACATTGGGCAACCACACCTTCGGCCGGGTGCAGATCGCAGACTATCTGGAGGATAACCGTTACATCCTGCGGCCCGCCAATTTCTCCGGCCGGATGCCGGGCCGCGGCTGCGGCGTGTACGACTGCGGCAAGCTGCGCATTGCCGTCATGACCCTGATCGGCCGGTGCGATCTGGACTGGAAGGCCGCCGACCCCTTTACTACGGCGGACAAGCTGCTGCGGGAGCTGGGTGAAAAGGAAAAGCCCACCTTTACCCTGCTGGACTTCCACGCCCAGGCCACTAGCGAAAAGCTGGCGCTGGGCTACTATCTGGATGGCCGCATCAGCGCCATGTGGGGTACCCACACCCATGTGCCCACCGCCGACGAACGGGTGATGCCCAAGGGCACCGGCTATATCACCGATCTGGGCATGACCGGGGCCATTGAGTCCGTGCTGGGCATCCCGCCGGAGCAGTCCATCGAGTCGTTCCTGGGCGGCCTTGCGGGACGCTACCGCTTTGCCGACGGCCCCTGTAAGGCGCAGGGCTGCATCTTCACACTGGACAGCGATACCGGACTGTGTACCGCCGTGGAGCGGGTGGACATCCGGTGAACAATAGAAAAGGAGATCATCACCATGTCTGTTGAAAAAGTAAGAGCATATCTGGAACCCTACGGCGTGACCGACCGTGTTCGTGAATTTGACGTGTCCAGCGCCACGGTGGAGCTGGCCGCCTTGGCCGTAGGCGTGGAGGGCGCCCGCATCGCCAAGACCCTCAGCTTCAAGGTGGGGGAGGATCCCATCCTGATCGTGGCCGCCGGCGACGCCAAGGTGGACAACAGCAAGTATAAGCATTTCTTCGGCGCCAAGGCCAAGATGCTCACCGCCGAGGAGGCGGTGGAGCGCATCGGCCACGCCGTGGGCGGCGTGTGCCCCTTTGCCCTGCCCGACGATGTCAAGACCTATCTGGACGTGTCCCTGAAGCGGTTCGAGACGGTGTTCCCCGCTGTGGGCAGCGCCGCCAGCGCCATCGAGCTGACCTGCGACGAGCTGGAGCGCTGCTGCGGCAAAAACTTCGTCCAATGGGTGGACGTGTGCAAGGGCTGGCAGGCCGAGGAAGCGTAAATGGTACGCATTCTGCACGCGGCGGACTTCCATCTGGACAGCGCTTTTACCGGCCTGAGCGAGCAGCAAGCCCGGCAGCGCCGGCAGGAGAGCCGCGACCTGACCCGCCGCATGGTGGAGTATGCCAACGATCATAACGTGCAGCTGATGCTGCTGCCCGGCGACCTGTTCGACAGCGACAATGTGTACGGCCAGACGGCGGAGGAGCTGTCCGCCGCGCTGGCGGAGTTCCGGGGACAGGTGGTTATCGCGCCGGGAAACCATGACTGCTATACCGCCGCGTCGCCCTACGCCCGCACCCTGTGGCCGGAGAACGTCCATATTTTCACCACGCCTTGCATGACCCGTATGGCCTTTCCTCAGTACGGCTGCACTGTGTACGGCGCGGCGTTTACGTCGCCGGAGGTGTCGGAAAGCGCCGCGCTGGAGGGCGTGGCCGCGGGAGACGAGGGCGTGGCCATCGGCCTTCTGCACGGTGAGGTAGGCGTAAAGGACAGCCGCTACCGGCCCGTTCCCCTGCCGCAGATCGCCAAAAGCGGGCTGGACTATCTGGCGCTGGGCCATGTCCACGCCTGTTCCGGCGTGCAGACGGCGGAGGGAACGGCCTACGCCTACCCCGGCTGCCCCGAAGGACGGGGCTTTGACGAGCTGGGGGATAAGGGCTTTCTGATGGGTGAGGTGGATAAGGGCAGCGTGAAGCTGCAATTCATCCCCTTTGCCCTGCGGCGGTATGAGATACTGTCCGCGGACGTAACGGGCCGCGCGCCGCTGGAGGCGATCCAAGAGGCGCTGCCCCAGAATACGGAGGCGGATATCTACCGTATCCTGCTGACCGGCGAGACCGACGGCGGCGTGGAGATCCCCACCGTCACGGAGGAGCTGGCGTCCCGGTTCTACGCGCTGGAGGTGCGGGACCGCACCACGGTGCGGCGGGATATCTGGGACGGCTGCGGCGAGGATTCCCTGCGGGGCCTGTTTTTGCAGAAGATGCGGGAGAAATACGACGCCGCGCGGGACGAGACGGAGCGGCGGAAGCTCCAGCAGGCGGTGCGCTTCGCGCTGGCCGCCATGGAGAACCGCGACATATAAAGCCGGCGGAGCCTTCCGCCAAAGGGAGAGAGTATGAAGAAGATTCTGATGATCGGCACCGGCGGCACCATTGCCAGCGAAATGACGCCGGAGGGCCTGACCCCGGAGCTGAACAGCAAGCAGCTGTTATCCTTTGTCCCCAAGGTGGGAGAGTTGTGCCATGTGGACTGCATTCAGGTATACAGTCTGGACAGCACCAATCTGGAGCCCCGCCACTGGCTGGGGGTGGCCGATGCCATCCGCGAGAACTATGACCGCTATGACGGCTTCGTCATCAGCCATGGTACCGACACCATGGCCTATACGGCGGCGGCCCTCAGCTATCTGGTGCAGGGCAGCCCAAAGCCTATCGTGCTGACCGGCGCGCAGAAGCCCATCTGGTTCGACGGCACCGACTCCAAGCGGAATCTGACCGACGCCTTTTTCTACGCCTGCCGTGGCTGCGGCGGCGTGCAGATCGTCTTTAACGGCAAGGTCATTCTGGGCACCCGCGCCCGCAAGACCTGCTCCAAGAGCTTTCAGGCATTTTCCAGCGTCAACTACCCCGACCTGGCGGTGGTGCAGGACGACCATCTTTTGCAGTACATGTCCTGCCCGGTGGCGGAGAAGCCAACGTTCTATGGCAAACTGGATGACAATGTGGGCCTTCTGAAGCTGATCCCCGGCACAAAGCCGGAGCTGGTGGAGTTCATGACACAGCATTATGACGGCCTGATCATCGAGAGCTTCGGTGTGGGCGGCCTGCCGGAGTACGGCAATCTGTACGAGATCCTCCGCGCCGCCGTGGAGCGGGGCAGGATCATCGTCATGACCACTCAGGTGCCCAACGAGGGCAGCGACCTGACGGTGTACCATGTGGGCGGCCATCTGAAGCAGACGCTGCGGCTGCTGGAGGCCTACGACATGACCACAGAGGCGGCGGTGGCCAAGCTCATGTGGATCATGGGCCAGACCCACGACTTCGCGGAGGCGGAGAAGCTGTTCTACGCTCCGGTGGCGCGGGATATTTTGTATAGTAACGAGTGAAAAACTGGCCAAAGCCTCCCTCTGAGAGGGAGGTGGCTCGGCGTAAGCCGAGACGGAGGGAGAGAATTCTCTCCCCCAGTCAGCTTCGCTGACAGCCCCCTCACAGAGGGGGCCGAGGGCCGATGTGGGCATCGGCCCCTACAATGATTGTACGAGGAAAAGGCGTGGCCCGCAGGGCCACGCCTTTTTGCATAATCTTCCTACATTTCCACCATACTACATGGAAAACGGAGGAGGATGCCTATGGTGGATTTTGACACCCGGACGGCCCAGCTGGACGACCTGCTGGGCGTGGGACGGAATTTTGATATGGTGGGCCGCGATCTGCGCTTCGGCGGACGGCGGGCCCGGCTGTGGGTGGTAAACGGCTATGCCGAGGATATGCTCATCGAGCGGATGATCGGGCGGCTGATGGCCATCGGTGATCTGAAAAGGGTGCCCGATTTGGAGGCGTTTCTGACGGCCTATGTCACCGTGCCGGACGCGGCGGTGGAGACAGACGTGCATAATATGGTGGTGGGGGTTTTTGCCGGAAAGACGCTGCTGGTGATGGACGGCTACGACGGCGGCGTGCTGATGGACGCCAAGGAGTACCCTACCCGCGGCGTGGAGGAACCGGACACCAGTAAGGTGCTGCGGGGCAGCCACGACGGCTTTGTGGAGAGCATCATGGCCAACGCCGCCCTGCTGCGGCGGCGCATCCGCGATCCGGCGCTGACGCTGGAGCGCCATCAGGTGGGCGGGCGCTCACAGACCGACGTGGCCTTGGTCTATATGAAGGGCGAGGCCAACGAGCAGCACCTGCGCCAGCTGCGGCAGAAGCTGGACAGCATCGACGTGCGGTCCATTGCCATGAGCCAGGAGTCCATTGCCGAGTGCATCGTGCCGAAGCAATGGTGGAATCCGTTTCCCAAGATCCGCTATACGGAGCGGCCGGATGTGGCCACCGCCAGCGTCATGGAGGGCAGCATCCTGCTGATGATCGACAACACGCCCTCGGTGATGCTGCTGCCCACCACGCTGTTCAGCTTTGCCGAAGAGATCAACGACTACTATTTCCCGCCCCTCATCGGCACCTACCTCCGCATCGTGCGGCTGGTGGTGCTGTTTCTGACGGTGTTCATCACGCCGCTGTGGTATCTGCTGGTGAAAAACGGCGATGTGCTGCCGGGGGAACTGGAGTTCCTTCTCATCGAGGACGAGTATTTCGTGCCGTTGATCGTGCAGCTGCTGCTGGTGGAGTTCATCGTGGATATCCTGAAGCTGGCGTCGCTGAACACGCCGGACGCTCTCAGCAACTCCTTCAGTATGCTGGGCGCGCTGATTTTGGGAGATTTTGCCGTGCAGGCCCGGTGGCTGGTGCCGGAGGTGCTGGTGTATATGGCCTTCGTGGCGGTGGCGGGCTACGCCCAGCACAGCTATGAGATGGGCTATGCCTGCAAGCTGGTGCGGATGGCGCTGCTGATCCTGATCTTTTTCTGGGACTGGTGGGGCTTTGCCGCCGGTGTGGTGGGTACGGTACTGCTGATCGTCTCCACCAAACCGGTGGTGGGCAAGGGGTATCTCTACCCGCTGATCCCCTTCAACGGCAAGCGCCTGATGCGGATATTGCGAAGGCGGCCCATTGATAAGGATAATACGTGAAAAAGGGAGGTTTCGCGCCCCGGCGCGACCTACTTTTGTCAACAGTGACAAAAGTAGGCAAAAACACCGGAAGGAACCTCCGGTTCCTTCACTTCCGGGCGCGCTATGCGCTGTGCAAAATCGGGGTTGCATACCGCGCGTTTGCGCAAGTTTTTCTTTTTCGTTTTGTCATTGAATCGCCTTTGCTCCAGCGCCGCTGCCGCTGATTCCCATAACGAACAACGCTGTTGGTTCTACCGTTGAAATCGTTAGCGGCAGCGGCGCAAGACAGAAGTCAATGCGTCATACGAAACGACAACAACCATGTCCCGTGAGCGCGTGGTAAAAGGCGATAAATGTGTACACGGCATAGCGTGCGCGGATTCTTAAACCGCAGGTTTAAGCTGTCCTTTTGGTTACTTTTGGGACAGCGGCCAAAAGTGACTCGCTCCGCAGAGCGAAATATTCTCCCCCACAACGAAGAAAGACCGCCCAAAACGGGCGGCCTTTCTTCACAGGGAAAGGGGATCAATGCAAAGAAGAAAATAGAGCAGAGAGAATATCACAGCAGGGGCAGCCTGCGGTCACGGCCCCAGAAAAACAGGGCCACAGTACCGGGGCCGGTATGGCTGCCGATGGTGGTGCCGACGTAGTTGATCTCCACCTTGCCGTTCAGCTTGGGGAACTTGGCCTCAATGAGATCGGCCAGCGCACGGGCGTCATCATAGCACTCGGACTGGGAGATGAAGCATTTGCCGTCGTAATCAAGACCATTGTCGGCGTACTGCTCCATGCGCAGCAGCATCTCCAGGATGACCTTTTTCTTGGAACGGATCTTGGCGCGGGGGATCAGGTGGCCCTGTTCATCCATGTTCAGCAGCGGGCAGATGCCCAGCACGCCGCCGATGAAGCCGGCAGTCTTGGAGATACGGCCGCCCTTTACATAGAAGCTCAGGTCGGTGGAGAAGAACCAGTGATTCATCCGCAGTTTGTTCTCCTCGATCCACTGGTGCAGCGTGTCGATGTCCATGCCCTCGTCCCGCAGGTCGGCCAGCGTCTCCATGATAAGGCCGTAGCCGGAGGAAGCGCCCAGAGAGTCCACAATGTAGATCTTCCGGTCGGGGAACTGCTCCCGCGCGATAAGGGCGGCGCTGGTGGCGGAGTTATAGGTGCCGGACAGGCCGGAGGACAGGCAGACGTGCAGGATATCTTTGCCGCTTTCCAGAATGGGGGTGAACAGCTCCAGATACTGGGAGATGTTCACCTGAGAGGTGCTGGTCTCGGCGCCGTTGGCCATGGCCTGATAGAAGATGGGGAAGGGGATGGACTGGCCCAGATCGTCGGGATAGGTCTCGCCGTTCAGGGTGAAATGGAAGCAGGTGTATTGAATATCACGGGCCGCGAAATGCTCGTGGGTCAGATCGGCTGTGGAGCAGCAGGTCAGTGCGTAAGATGCCATGAGAGTTCCTCCGTTACAGTTGAAAAATACAGCCCTGAAAGGGCTGTATCCAGTATACGGCAGTGTGTGGAAAAAACCAACCTACGGCTGGAGAGAGGGCACTCTACAAAAAAACAGGAGCAGGATCACCCGCGGTAGAGCGATTCTACTCCCAGTAGAGTGCCGCATTTTCAGTGCTTTTGGGCACTTCGGTAGATGCGGGCCCCCAGAAATACCAGCAGCAGCGACGGAATGGCCAGCAGCCACAGCTGCCACAAATTGCGGCTGAGGAAGGTCAGATAGACGGTGCCAATGATGCTGAGCACCAGCGCGGCGATGATGTACCGGTTCTTTTTGCCGCCGTTCCACACGGAGTTCAGCACCAGCAGCGTGACCAGCGACACCGGCACGGCGTAGACGAACACCAGCCACACCACCATGCCGCAGATCCACAGTATCACGAACACGAACAGCGCCACCGTCCAGATGCCCAGTACCGTCACCAGCGTGATCATGTTGGTGGTATAGGTGGCCGTATTGACAGGCTTGTTGTAGATAGCGGGTTCGATCTCGTTGTGGGGCTTGAGAAGATAATCCACGTCCACGCCGAAGATGTCAGCGATCTGCATCAGCACGAACACGTCGGTGGTCACGTCGCCCCGCTCCCATTTGGAGATGGATTTGTCGGAGTAATTCAGTTTTTCGCCCAACTCCGCCTGGGTCATTCCGGCGGCCAGCCGCAGCTTGATGAGGTTGCTGGCGATGGTGGCCTTGCGTTCATCCATAATTGTCGTTCCTTTGGGTTATTTTTCCCTCTTATTATTCCGAAAAACAGGGTGAATGTCAAGTAAAGGATTTTTGGAATGAGGTGCGGCGGGGTGTGGTCACCCCGCTATCGTATCTGTCCGTAGGGCGGCCTGCCCTCAGGCCGCCGCGAAAACTACGCAGCGTCCCGCAGATCTCTGGGCAGCCATTTTTTCCGCCACAGGAAGAACAGGAACAGCAGCCCGCGGAAGCACAGCTCGATGCACATGACGATCCAGGCGCCCGGCAGACCGAGGCGGGGGACCATGAACAGTTCCAGCGGGATCCGCAGACCCCACATGCTGGCGAAATTCAGCACCGAGCTGAGAAGGGAGTTGCCCGCGCCCTGAAACACACCGGCGGCCACGATGGAAGCGCCGTACAGCGGCTCGGCCAGCACCACGATCCGCAGGACCCGCGTGCCCAGCGTCACCACCTGCCGGTCGGGACTCAGCAGACCGATGATCCAGGGTGCCAGCGCGTACATGATAACAGAGGCTGCCAGCATGATGCTCATGCCCAGCAGCACCGTGACCCAGCCCAGCCGGTTCACCAGATCCCTCCGCTTTGCGCCGACGCTTTGACCGATCAGCGTCACGGCGGCGTTCTCGACGCCGAAGCCGGGCATGTAACACAGGGCCTCCGTGGTGACGGCGAAGGAATTGGCGGCGATGGCGACGGTGCCCAGCGGCGCGATGATGCCGGTCATGACCACCTGGGCGCTGGTCATGACCATCTGCTCGATGGCGACCGGTATGCCCAGCTTCGTGGCGCAGCACAGCTGCGCCGGTACGAAACGGAAAGTCTCGCCCTGCCGCAGGCCCAGCACGGGGGAGCGCAGCAGGAAAATACACATGATAATGGCTATGGTGACCTCAGACAGTGCCGTTCCCAGTGCCGCGCCGGCCACGCCCATCCCCGCGCCGGGCAGCGTAAACGCGCCCAGCTGCCGGGTGGGAAAGATCAGCAGCGAGTTGAAGATCACGTCCAGTCCGCACATCGCCGCCATCAGGATACTGGGCGTCCGCATATTGCCGCCGGCCTGCAAAAGTCCCGCTGCCAGCCGGTTCAGCTGGACGAAGGGGAGGGACAGGGAGAAGACCAGAAAGTAGGCGGAGGCGTCGGGACACAGTGAGGCGTCGGCCCGCAGCCAGTGGGGCAGCCCGCCGGAGACCGCCGCGCCGCCGCCCGCCAGCAGCAGACCGAAGCCGATACCGGCCAGCAGGGCCTGCTTGACCAGATTGCGGGCGTCCTTTTCCTCGCCCGCGCCGATGCGCTGGGCCGCGATCACGGAAAAGCCCACCACCAGCGCCCGGCACAGGCCACCCATCAGCCATGTGCTGGAAGCCACCAGGCCGATGGAGGCGGAGGCCTCTTTACCCAGATGGCCCACCATGGCGGCGTCGATGTACTGCATGACGATGGAGGAGATCTGGGCCAGGATCGCCGGAACGCTCAATTGCAGCGTCAGCGTGATCTGCTGGCGCAGCGTCAGCTGTTCGCCCAGCCGCATGGCGGCCAGCAGGTCCTTTTTCGGCATGGGATCCCCTCCTTTTATGAAATGCAACTTGCTTTATTATAGGAGATTTTTGCCAAAACGTCAAGTAAACGGAAGGGTATCCCGGACGGCATGTGCCGTCCGGGATACCCCTCGTGTGTTCCGCCTTACCGGATCAGTCCGCGGCTGGCGGCGTACTCCTCGTTGATCTGGGAGAGCTCCTTCTCGCCGTCGATATACGGCTGATAGATGGTCTCCACCCGGCCGCCGCCGGAGTTGCCGCAGCCGTTGCAGCCGTCACAGCTGCCGCCGCAGGCGCTCAGCGCCCGGCGGACGATCTCCTCCCGCTCCTTGCGGGTGGTGTCGCGGATCAGCAAAGACCGCATGTTGCCTTCCTCCTGTCATCCTGTCATTTTCAGCATGTTTTCCATAAAGATGCCGTAGCCCCGTGTGGGGTCGTCGATAAGGACATGGGTCACAGCGCCCACGAATTTGCCGTTCTGCAAAATGGGGGAGCCGGACACGGTTGATGTCAATATGGGACAACAAATAATTTTTTAAGAACTTTATTCGACAAATCCGTTTGCAAAATCAGGGAATTTCCAGTTAATTTGAATTTTTTGCCTGTGGAAAACTAAAATTTCACAAACTAATTCCCGCATAAGAGCAGGGTCTAAAGCGCTTATTTCATGGTACGGAGAGAGGGCGGAGGTCTGTTGTTCTTCCTTTTTGGCGGTTTCCTCCTCCGCGGAGAGCAGCTCCCAATCGCTTTCCAACTGGGCGAGCTGCCGCTTCTTTTCGTTCTGCACACGGAGAAGGCTTTCCCGTTTTTCTGTAAAGGACTCTTTTGACAGTTGGCCGCCGACATGCTCCTCATAGAGAGACATGAGTTCCTCCTGCTTGCGGTGGATCTCGGCCTGTACTCTCTGCATCCTTGCGTTGATGGCGCGGCGCTTGGAGGCGTGACTCTCAAATTGACGATGATAGGTCTCAAGACGGGCGTCCCGCAGCCGGCATTGCATGTTGATCGCACGGATGAGAATAGCTTGCAAGTCGGCGTCGGAGATACAGACCTCGGCACAATCGCTTTCCGGCACATAGCGTGCCGACGCACAGCGCCAGTTCTTGTTGGAGGCTTTGCCCTTCACCAGATGGTTTCCGCAGCAGCCGCAGACGAGATAGGGCTGCAGCAGGCTCGGCATGTTTCCTGTCGGCGTTTTCGGTGCCGTTTTTTGCACGGTGCCGCGGGCGAGAAAATATAGCTCCCGTGACACGATAGGCTCGTGAGTATGGGGGATGATGGGGCGCTCCGCTTCGGGGAGCAGCTTCGTGCGGTTGCTGCCGACCTTGATCACATGGGATTTGAATGCTTCCGTATCGCCGGTGTAGATACGGTTCTGAAGAATATTCCGGATGGATTCATATGTCCAGAACTTCCGCACCTTGTAGCGGCCCCGGACTTTTGCCAGATAGGCGGAGGGCGTTTCGGTACCGGACACATTCAGCCGCTGCGCGATCTGTGTGATGCTGACGCCCTGTGCGGCCCACTGAAATATCTGCCTGACGACATCGGCGGCAGGCGGGTCGACCACGATAGTGTTCTTCTGCTCACCCTTCTGATAGCCGTAAGGCACCGCGCCGAAAGCATATTCGCCATTCAGCTTCTTGCGGTCTGTTACGCTTTTGATCTTGCGGGACAGATCGCGGCTGTATAGCTGGTTCAGCAGGTTGGTAATACCCAGCTCCAGACCACCGGTGGATTCGCCATAGTCGGCGCTGTCAAAGTGGTCATTGATGGAGATAAAGCGGACACCATACGCAGGAAATACAAACTCCAGATAGTGGCCGCCCTCCAGAAAGTTTCTGGAAAAACGGGAGAGGTCACGCACAATGACAGTCTTGACGCTCCCAGACTTTACCAGCGATAGCAGCCGCTGCATACCGGGACGGTTCATATTGGTGCCGGAGTAGCCATCGTCTACGATCTCCTCAACGGTTCCCACCAGATCAGGGCGGGACGCGAGGAAATTCTGCACGCAGAGGCGCTGTGCGGCGATACTGAAGCTCTCTGCGGCGTTTCCGCGTGCGACGTCAACATCCTCCGAGGAAAGGCGGTAGTAGCAGATCATGAGATCGGAAGCCGTCTTATCCACAGTAAGCAACCTCCTCTGTCAGGGTGTGATAGGGGCGTAGGGCGGCAAAGGGGTCGGCATAGTTGAGTTGGATCGTGATGCTGCGATCCTCGTGAATAGAGATGCGCTCGACAAGCGTATCAAGAAGCTCCCTTGTTATGGCCGGGAGCCGCTGATATTCCTGCATAGCGCGTACCCATGCCTGTGCGGTGGATAAGCCTTTCTGTATCTGCTCGATCCGCTCCTTTTGCGCGGCTTCCGCCGCGAGAATGCGGTTGAGCTCCGTCTGATATTTCTCTTTTGCGTAGAGAAATTCCTCGCGGCCGATCAGGCCGGTGGACAGGTCGTGAATCAGCATATCCAGCTTCCGGTCAAGGCTCTGCCGCTGGAGCCGCAGGCTTGTGGCGGTATTTTGCTTTTCCTGCTTTGCCTGTGTCAGTTCGGCGGAATGGTCGAGTTCATGGATCAGCCGCTCTACATCAACAGCCAGCGCCAACTGCTGGTCTAAGGCATCGGTGACAGCGGCAAGCAGTCGTTCGTGGCGGATGTAGTGGCTGGAACAGACGGTGTGCGCGGAGTAGCGGTAGCGGTTGCAGTCATAGAACAGCCGGCTGGGGGAGTGTGCGCCGTGCCGGGCGCAGCCCTTGCCAGCCCCCATGGGGCTGCCGCACTCCGCACAAAACAGCTTACCACGGAAAAGATCGGCCTGCACATCGCCAACATCGGCACATGTGCGATAGGCGGCACGGGACGCAAGAACCTCTTGGTTGACCTGTTGTACCGCATCAAATAGCTCTTTGCTGATGATCGGCGGATGCGCGTTTAGAATGACCGTCCATTGCTCAGTGGGCTGACGCTTCTTTTTCTCGTTCAAATGGTTTCGGGATACTTTCCCATAGGTGCGGTTGCCGATATAGACGTCGCTGCCGACGATCTTGCGGATGGTCGCCCTGCTCCACAGTGCGTCCCGATACGCAGCGGAGCTGTTCATTCCACGCAGATAACGCAGCTGAGCGGGGGATGGGATATGTTCCTGATTCAGCTGTTTTGCGATGGCGTTGAAGCTGACGCCCTCAGACCGCAGGGCAAAGATACGCCGGACGACCGGAGCGGCTTCCTCATCGATATCATAGGACGCGGCAGCGGCGTTCCGGAGATAACCGTAAGGGACGCTGCTGGAGGAAGGCAGATAGGTGCCGCTGCGCATTTGCGCGTGGATGCTGCTGCGGATCTTGCGGGAGATGTCCTTGGCGTAGTTCTCATTCATGACCATTTTCAGCGGCATGGTGAGGGACGCGGCGGCGCCGGCATCCTGCACAAGACTGTCATAGTTGTCATTGACGCTGATAAGGCGCACGTTCATAGCGGGGAAAATCTGCTCCACCAGCTCACTGGTCTCGACGAAATGACGCCCCAAGCGGGAAATGTCCTTGATGATGATGCAGTTAATCTTGCCGCTCCGGACATCCGCCATCATCTGATGGAACGCCGGACGGTTGTAGTTCATGCCGGTATAGCCGTTGTCAGCGTACCGCTCGGCAATTTGGATATCGGGATATTCCGCAAGGAAAGCATCGGCGATTTTCGCCTGATTGCCGATGGAATTGCTCTCGGTGTCGTCGCCGTCCTCCACAGATAACCGGCCATATTGCCCGGCCAGATAGTGAACAAAAGTCTCAGACACAGGTGAGGCAGATAGATATTTGCTTTTCCGTGCCATACTTACCCCACCTCCTTCGCCGCTGCTGCGATCATCAGCTGATAAGATGCCAGCTCATCGGCGTAGTTAAACTGTATCGTGATCTGCTTGCCCTCGGATACCGTGATCCTGCGGATCAATCCAGCCACCATTTCACGGGTAAGCTTGTC
>CAVHKA010000015.1:0-18528 GCA_963636325.1 Agathobacter sp.
TCGAGTGGTTGAAGGAAGAAGAGGTGTGACCGTCGGTCACACCTCTTCTTCCTTTAACTACTATGCTTGTAATATTCAAAGTTACCTAAGATTTTAGCTTTTTATGTTGACTTAAATCGACCGAAGGCCGCAGGTAAGTTCACCTGCGGCCTTCGGCATAAGAGAGGTAAGGATAAAAGTAAGTTTTATTCAGCACGATGGCGTTTACCGCCTCTACCAGATCCATGGCGACGCTGCGGCTGACCAGCGCGGTGGGCGTACCGCCTACCGACACCAGACAGAAGCTATCGCCATAGCGATAGATGGCAATTTCCACAGCGGATACGTTCTTGTTATCCAGCTCCGCACATAGACGGTCGCGTCTTCGTCATCACCCTCTGTTTCGAATCACGGCTAAGGGACGATGTGAAGGTCTCCGCCTGCTTCGTGCCGTCCTCATTGGTGGCGGTATAAGTCCACCGACGCCGCCAGCTCCGGATTATCCAGCCCGTAGATGGCCAGCGCGTCCCCGTCGGCGGTATAGGTCACATAATCGGTAAAATTCAGACGGAACATAGACCACCGATCTGGGGAAGACCGCTGCAGCGGCGGAGATACCTTGAGGAGCAAAATACAAAAGTACTATAAAATCTTTGGAAAACGGCGAGCTTTTTGCCTTTTTGCACAAGAGCGCAAGGGTTAAAAAGTGGAAAAAATACAAGGATTGCTGGAAAAATGTTGGAAGTGCACAAAACCCTATTGCCAGAAGCATGCTGGTGTTGTATCTTTTTTAGTGTCCAAACGAGAAGGCACGTGACAAGAAAATATTTCTTGTCGCATAGCCCCATCAGTAATGGAACAACACATCTTTAGGAGGAACTCATGAAGAAGTTTATTGCACTGCTTCTGGCGATGCTAATGGCATTGTCCCTGGTGGCCTGCGGCGGCTCTGATGAGGGAAACGCCGAACAACCTGCCACTAACGAACCCAAAGCGTCCGGCATCAAGCTGGGCATCTCCAACGGCTACTATGGCAACACTTGGCGCGCCCAGTACGTGGAGGATATGGAAGCCTACTGTGAGGAACTGAAAGCCGGCGGTACGCTGGAGAGCTATACGTTGCTCAACAGCACCGGTGACGTCACCGAGGAGCTGAACAACATCAACAGTCTTATCAGCGAGGGCGTTGATATTCTGATGATCTCCCCCAACTCTCCCACCTCTATGGGCAGCGTGATTCAGATGGCGCTGGATCAGGGCATCTTTGTCGTGATTTTTAACGATGCCGCTGCCTATGAAGGAACTTATTGCATCTACAATGACCAGAGCCAGTTCTGGGAAGTGCAGGCTAAGTGGTTTGCCGAAAAGCTGGGTGGCAAGGGCAACCTGGTTTGGGTGACCGGTTCTTCTGGCAACAGCACCTCTAACTGCCGCCAGAATGCCGCCGCAGCTGTGTTTGAGAATTATCCCGATATTAATATCCTGGCTTCCGCCCCTGGCGAGTGGTCTGAGACCACTGCGCAGAGTGTTGTTTCCACTTTCCTGTCCACCTACGGTGATGAAATTGACGGCGTAATGGCAGAGGACGTGATGTCCAACGGCATTGTCCGTGCCTATGAGAATGCCGGCAAGACCCTGCCCCTAATTTCCGGCGACTATCAGAAGAGCTTCATCGATTGGAGCGTCGAGCACCCCGATGTGGAATCCATTGGTTCTCCCTCTGTGCCTGCGATCGGTACCAGCGCAATCAAGATTGCCCTGCGCCTGTATAAGGGCGACGAACTGGCAGACGGTGTTCTGCAGCCCAATCAGGAAGATGCAAGCTTGGTCAACTCTATCATTCTGCCCATGCCCTTTGTGGTCGTCAGCAATCCCGATGACGTGACCGGCCCTTGGACGGAAGGCTACGACAACACCAGATTTATCACTGCCGCTGAGGCCAGTGAGCTGTGCGCCGGCCAGCCTGATTCCTATATGCTGGATATGGAACCCAGCGAAGAACTGATGAACAGTCTCTTCAAATAAGCAAAGAATAAACGGCTTTGCATATGCAAAGGCTGTAGCAACACAGACAACGAGCGTAATGATGTGCCCCATCCCTTGCGGGTGGGGCACATCACACTAAAGGACGAGGGTAACAGCTTATGAAGCTTGTATGTGAAAAAATCACGAAACGGTTTGGTTCAAATCTGGCATTGCAGGATGTTGATCTGACTATCAACGGAGGCGAGATCCGTGCATTACTGGGCGGAAACGGTTCCGGAAAGAGCACTCTGTCCAAGATATTGGGCGGTGCCCTGTATGTGACATCCGGCAAAATGGAATTGAATGGTTCCATTTATGCACCAAAATCTCCTATTGAGGCGAAACGGGCAGGCGTTGTATTTACTTCTCAGGAGTTGAGCCTGTTTGATAATCTGACAGTTGAGGAAAATATTGCGATATGCACCTATTCCGTTGAAAAGTTGCTGAAAAACGAGAAAAAGAAGACGATCAGTAAGGTACATGCCTTGCTGCGAAAATATGGCCTTGAGCATCTGGCCAGCAAAAAGGTCAAAAATCTTTCTGCTAACGAGCAATATCTGATTGAGTTTATGAAGGCCGTTTATCAAAAGGCGGATGTGCTGATTATTGACGAGATTACCTCGGCTCTTTACAAGGAGGACGTGGAGATAGTAGAACGTGTGATGAATGATTTCAAGGCAGAAGGAAAGATCATACTGTTCATTTCACACCGGATGCCTGAAATTATGGAACTGTGCGACACGGTCACGGTCTTGCGAAACGGAAATGTGGTAGCGACTCACAACACGAAAGACGTTTCCGATGCGGAACTGGTCTCTGAAATGACAGGCTTAGATATCTCAAAAGTGGCGGTCGCCGCTTATGAAAGCAACATTCAGAACAGAGAGACCGAGGTATTGCTGTCTGTTCGAGATATGTCTATGCCGCACTTCGATGCTACGCTGGATTTGGATGTTCATGCGGGTGAAATCATTGGTGTGGCCGGCTTGCAGGGACACGGGCAGGCGGATCTTGTCCGGCAGCTATTTGGCCTGGATCCGGCTGCTGCACCAAAGGTCATGTTGCGAGGTCAACAGTTGACGCTGTCCAGCCCGGCCCACGCTATCCGTAACCATATAGCCTTTATTTCCGGTGATCGCACTACTGAGGGCGTATTTGAGGAACGCTCTATTGAGGAAAATGTGGAAGCGGTATCCCGCATGATCCTGAACCAGAAGATGGATGCCACCCGAGTTTTGTCCGAATTCAATGTCAAATATCAGAACAAAAACGATCTGATCGTATCACTTAGCGGCGGTAACCAACAAAAAGTGGTTCTGGCCCGTTGGCTGGCTAATGAGCCATTGGTGGTGTTGGCCGATGACCCCACAAAGGGTATTGATGTGCAGGCGCGTCGGGACGTACATAAAACCATGGTCGAGATCGCGAAAAAGGGCTCAGCCGTGATCATGGTCTCCAGCGACAACGATGAGTTGGTCAACCTGATGCATCTGGCGCATTACTCCCGACTGATCGTCATGTACGAAGGACAGATCGTCCGCACCCTGACCGGAAGCGATATTACCATCGAAAATATCGCCAAGGCTTCGGTCAACATGTAAGAGGAAGGAGTTTGCATGAAAAAGAAATTTGATAGGGAAATTTTCCTGCGGTGGCCTGCGCTGCCTGCTGTCATAATGTGTATTGTCTTCTTCTTTATCAACGTGTTCTGTACCAACGGTTTTTTGCAAAAGCACATTATCCTCAGCTTTCTTTCCTCAAATATTCCGCTGATTTGCGTTTCCATAGGCTGCGCTTGTGTGATTATCAGCGGCGGTATGGATATCTCACTGGGCTCCATCGTTAGTCTGACCAACGTGATTCTGGTAAAGCTAAATGCTGCCGGACTGTCGCTGACTGCACAGATCATTATTTGCTTGACCGCTGCACTGCTGATGGGCCTGATCAATGGCGTTGTGATCGGTTGGCTGCGTGTTACGCCGCTGCTGGCTACTTATGCCACATCTACCGTTTACGCCGGTATTGCCCTGTGGATCCTGCCTACGCCTGCGGGAACGGTGGCAAAGGTATTCTGCAAGTGGTATAACAGCTGGATTTTCGGTGTGCTTCCCGCACCCGTCCTGTTGGCTTTATTGGCCTTCGGCCTGTGGTTTTTGATCATGCAGACACCCATGAAGTACTGGGTATACAGTACCGGTAAGCACGGCTTCAAAGCGTATGTGTCCGGTGTTCCTGTGGCAAAAACGCAGGCATTTACCTATGTGTTTGCCGGGTTTGTCGCCGGACTGGCCAGCCTGGCGATTTCCGGCTCTACTCAGGGCGGTGATGCCGCAGTCGGCGTATCCTTGTCCATGAACGCCATCGCCGCCTGCGTTATCGGTGGTATTGGCCTGACTGGCGGCATCGGTTCTGTCATCGGTTCTGTTTTCGGAGCACTGTTCCTTAGTTTGGTCATGTTTGTAGTCTCGGCAGCGCACATTCCTTCTCTGTACCAGAGCATGGTGAAGGGACTGATCCTGCTGGTGGGCGTGCTATTCAGCATCATCATTGCCAACCGGCTGCAAAAGGAAAAACGTGTTTTGGCGGAAACACCGACTCATCATGAAGAAGGAGGCGAGCAGAATGTCTGAGCGCGATACCGGCCGCAGCGCGGTATTACTGAAGCAATATCAGAACTCCAATTTCAGATCCTATGTGCCTGGTATTCTGGCAATCTTTGCTCTGCTGTTTTTCGGTCAGATCCTACGTCCTGGATTTGTTTCTGCTGCTAATATTTCCAGTATTCTGAACCAGGCATCCGTGCTGGCCATTGTTTGTATCGGTCAGTTGGTGGTTATTGTGGGTACCGGCGGTATCGATTTGACGACCGGCGCATGCGTATCCATGGGGGCGTTGGTTGGCTCCATGTTCCTCAATGGAGAGATGTCTCATTTGCCTGCGGCGATTCTGCTGACACTGGGGCTTGGTATGGTGATTGGCTGTGTCAACGGCGTTGGTATCCAGATTTTTAAGATCCCGGCACTGGCTATGACCCTGATTATGTCTACTGTGGTGGATGGTATGACCAAGGCTATCACCAAAGGAAAACCGTCTTTGAATCTTCCCAAATTGTACAAAGCCATCATTGGTGAACCGATTATCGGTCGGTTCTGCGCCATTATCCTAATTACTGCGGTATTCGTAGTCCTATATGAGATCCTTCTAGGAAAGACCAAATTCGGAAAATCCGTATACCTGATGGGCAGCAACAGTACTGCCGCCAAAATGTGTGGACTTCACACGACGCTTCTGGCCATCTCCGTCTATGTGATCTCCGGCGCCATGGCCTGCCTAGCAGGCCTGATTCTGGTGGGCTATGTGGGCAGTGCGCAGATGGGCATGGGTGACACGTATACTATGCTTTCCATTGCCGCCGTTGTGATTGGCGGCGCCAAAGTTACCGGCGGCAAGGGTACACTGCTGGGTGCGGTGATCGGCTCGGTGGTACTGATGCTGCTGTCCACAGTGCTGACCTCTATGGGTATGCCGGAGGGGGCCCGCCAGTTTTCACAAGGTATTATTTTGCTGGCTGTGCTGATCGCCAACTGCCGCCTGCCGTTCTACCGGCAATAATGACGATAACGAGGTGATTTTCAATGAAAGGTTTAAAGTATGCGATCCTTCCTCACGGCTTTATTGAAAACGACTTGGCGTGGAATGTTGCTATGCCGGCTCCCGCCACGCGGGATAACAAAAGCCCGACGCCCATTTGGGGACGCTTCCCCACGTATTCGGTACTAATCTCTCACCCTACTGAGGGGTATATCCTGTTTGATACTGGGTCTGCTTTGGGCGACGATATCGGCCGCCGTCCGGCCAGCATGGACAATATCTTCCCTCTGTATATCAAACGGGAAGAATATCTGGACAGGCAGCTGGAAAAGCTGGGGCTTAGTGTGGAGGACATTTCCCTTGTGGTGTGTTCTCACATGCATTGGGATCACAGCGGCGGCCTGTGCTTCTTCGCAGAGAAGAAAACGCCGCAGAAAGTATTGACCTCGCGTGAGGATTATGTTTTTGGTGCCATGCAGACATTAGCTCCCTATCGGGTTGCCGAAGACTGTGCCTATTTTCGCGAAAACTATCTTTTCAACAATTTGGATATTTCTTTTGTGGAAGAAGATGATACCCTGTGCGAAGGAATCGACATGATCCTGCTGCAGGGCCATACACCAGCCGTGTTAGGCTTGGTACTGTATTTGGAAAGCGGCACCGTGATCTTCCCTTCTGATGCCATCGGAAGCCAATTGAACTACGACGGCAAACTGCCGGGCATCATCTACGATAGCTTGGGCTTTAAATCTGCGGTGCGAAAAGTACGCAAGATCCAGCAGGCTACCAATGGCCGTATCGTATTTCCCCATGACGCCCAGCAGTTTTCAGAACTGAGACCCGCTCCGTATTTTTACGAGTAAATAAAATACCAGGCAGCTAGCCTAAAGGCACTTGCCAGCCTTGGCAAAAATAGAGTACAATGAAAAAAGCAAGCTGAATCGGTGTAAGGGCGCTGTCCGTTTGATGTGACAGGGCCTTTGCGCCAAAACGGACGACAATGAAATGCGAGACAGGTAGGATAGCAGGTCATGAAACATTTTATCTCATTGAAACGGAAGCTTCTGTACTGGATATTTTTCGGCCTGTGTATCCCCACGGCGGTATTTCTCATCTTCACAAT
This sequence comes from Agathobacter sp., assembly GCA_963636325.1. Lineage (GTDB taxonomy): Bacteria > Bacillota > Clostridia > Oscillospirales > Oscillospiraceae > Vescimonas. The sequence goes on from CAVHKA010000015.1 coordinate 6,719, forward strand.
CAGCTATGCCCGAACGGCCCGAAATCAGGAAATGGAACGCTATACCTCCCGCCAAATTGAACTGCTTTCGGATCAGATGGACTGGTTTATCCGCTCGGTACAGTATGTGTCAAAAAACTACTATAACAGCGATCTGGTCAATTCTCTGGTTCAACCCGATCACCCTCAGGACAGGATGCAGTTTATGGAAGATCAGTTGGCGCTTCTGCGGATGCAAAAGGTCAACAACTATATTCTGGAAGACAAGACCCTGCAGGTGACGGTTATCCGGATGGACGGAAAAATCTATGGTACCAACATTTACCGCAGTGACCTGGTCGATCAGATGAGTCAGACACAGTGGTATCAACAGCTTATGAAGAATCCCTGGCTGATTCTGTGGGTACAGGACAGCTTCCTCAGCGAGCTGATTCACGACACGGAGAACGACCATCTTTTTAATATCTGGACACTGAAGGATCCGGAGACATTTGAACCGATCGCCTTTCTCGTCGTGGATTTCCGGCTGAAAGATCTGACCGAGCAATTCAGCGCCCAGTTTGACGAGCGGGAAACACTAGTTGTAACAGATACGTATCACAATACGATTCTTTGCAGCGGAAGTCTGTCTCAGGAGAAAGCGACTCAGATGATCTCACAGGAAGAGAGCGGACAGCGGGTACAGTCGGAGTATTATTGCATTTCTACCGTCCCCAAAAGCTGCAACTGGACGATTTCTCTGATTACCGACAAAACGGTAGCTGCCGGACGATATGATTCCTTCTCGACCCTGATCAGTATCATTTTCTGTATCTATGTGCTGTTGATTATTTCATGGATCTACTACATTTCTAACCGTCTGGTGAAGCCAGTACAGCGGCTGACCGAGACGATGCGCTTGACGCAGGCCGGCAACATAGACGTTCGCTCAGACATTCAGAGCAGCGATGAATTCGGTGAACTGGCCACAGCCTATAATGCCCTGCTGGATCGCATCTGCCAGCTTCTTGACAGTATTGTGCAGAAAGAGGAGATCAAGCGCCAGACGGAAATGCAGGCGTTGTATTCGCAGATCAATCCTCATTTTGTCATCAACACCCTGACAGCCATTCGGTCGTTGATCTTTTTTGGCGACACCGCTGCGGCGGAGAAAGCCGTATGCGCGTTGTCTTATCTTTTGCGTAATACGCTCTCCCGGGAAAGCCAGATGTGTTCTCTGGGAGAGGAACTGGAGCTGGTGGACAAGTGTATTGAGATATACCAACTTTCTTTTGAGCACCCCATTCTGGTGCAGTTTGAGGTTGACCCATCCCTGTACGATTGCCGAATCATCAAAATGATCTGCCAGCCTATTGTAGAGAATGCCGTCATGCACGGGCTGAAAGCAAAACAGGGACAGAAAAAATTGGTGATCTCTGCCGAAGAAGAGGAGACGGGGCTTCGTATCGTTGTGAAGGACAATGGCATCGGCTGCAACCAGAAGTATGCCTTCCATACGGTGAAGATGGAATTTGATAAGGGTATTGGATTGCAAAATGTTCACAATCGAATCGCGCTTCATCATGGTTCGGACTACGGTGTGAAGTTTGAGAGCCACGAAGGGTGCGGTACCAAGGTCACACTGCATCTGCCATTGATTCGAGGCGGGGAGGAAACGTATGAGCAAAATGATCAAAAAAATATTGGTAGTTGACGACGATTTTTTGATCAGAAAATGGTTTGTTCTCCTGCTGAAACAAAGTGCTGGCTGCGAAGCGGAGGTCTTGCAGGCGGAGAATGGCCAGCAAGCGTTGGAGCTTTTGCGTGAGCAGCCGGTTGATCTGGTGATCACTGATATCAAAATGCCAGTGATGGACGGCATCGGCTTGATCCGGCAGTTGCGTGCGCAGCCGGAAAGTCCGCAGATTGTGGTGTTGAGTTCCTATGATGAATATACCTATGTTCGCACGGCGTTAAAAGATGGTGTTTTGGACTACCTCTTGAAAGGGGAGCTGGAGCAAGGCAGTATTGACGCCATGTTGGACATGGCAGAGAATGTTCTGAGGGAGAGCCAGAAAGAAAAGAATATCGGAAAGGCACGAGTGGAGATCCAGCGTCGGTCGCATCTGCTGCGGGACTATATTGACCGCGGTATCGGCAACGGACGCGAGATCGCTCAGACGTTGAGCGGCAAAGAGCTGGAGCCGCCCTATATCGCGGTAGCTTGCTATTTGGACAAAGTGAAGGGCTCTTTGCTTTTGGATGACCGAGCCATGGGCGTTTTACAGGAGTTTTGTCAAAAATATGCCGATCAATGCTGCTTGGCAGAATACAAAAATGGGATCATCTTCTTTTTTACCAAGGATCCGGATATCGCTGCGGGTATTCGCTCCAACGCCTGGAGCCATATGCTGTACGAAGCGGGGAGGTTTACATTGTCCGGCCAGCTCCAACATACCGTGCATAGCTGGTCAGAAATGTCCGAGATCCTTACAGAGATGGCAGCAGAGGTCGTATGTTTACGGTTCTACGGGCGAAAGACTGCTCCGGATATCGGCGAACATGAGGGGAAAAAGGTGGAATATCAGCGCTTCGCGCTGAATACACCCATTGCGCAAAGCCACATGGACGAAATCAAGCAAGAACTGCTGGCTGAATTTTCCCGGTGCAAGCGGGAACTGACGCCGCCGAAACAACTGATTAACAGCTGCATAGCTCTGGCCTTTCAGTATTCTGATTATATCCGCAATTTTATCGGCGAGGCAGAAACCAAAATTGCAGAGGAAACAGTTACCATACTGAAATCCGCCTACGATGTGCAGACCGTTGAGGAGACAATTCTCTCATTGGTCGATAAGGTGAAATCCACAGTGGATACCAACTGCCGGTATTCTCCTGCTATCGAGAAGAGCATCCAGTATATTGCGTCCAATTATATGGAAAAGCTAAGTCTGGAGCATATCAGCAGCCGGGTCTATCTGAACAAAAGCTATTTCTCTGAAATATTCAAGAAAGAAACTGGGATAAACTATAACGATTATATCAATCAAGTACGGATCCAGAATGCCTGTGAATTACTGTTGGCCGGTCAGCACTCCTTATCCGAAGTTGCGCAAATGGTTGGCTTTTCCGACCAGAATTACTTTTCCAAGGTATTTAAGCGCATTACGGGAGAAAGCCCCAAAAAATATCAGGCGAAAGCGCGGGAGTAGCATATACTCCGCAGAACCTGCCGCCGCGGCGCAAAAGAGACGTCGGTATCGTTATGAACGGTGCCGACGTCTTTTTTGTGCAAATTGTTTGGCTCTGCCGCGCTGGCTCAGCCTGTTTCGATGGATAATGCCGAATATAATCCCTTATTTAGCAGTTTAGTTGCAGGAATTCGTTCAGGAAAGCTTCTATAATCAAGGAAGAAAAGGAGGGGTCGCATGAAACGCTTGAACTATGCCACGTTGTCCGAACAAAACTATTCCGGTTATCTGCTGCAGGATGCACCTGAGAAGATCCTGCAATTCGGCGAGGGAAATTTCCTGCGCGGTTTTGTGGATGATTTTTTCGATATTCTCAATGAAAAGGGGCTTTTTCACGGGAAGTGCGTTGTGGTACAGCCGCTGGCCCAAGGGCTGGGAAGTGTGATCAATGCGCAGCAGGGCCTGTACAGCCTTTACTTGCGCGGCACCGGCAGCGGCGGCCCGGAGACCACCAAGCGTGTGATCAGTGTGATTAGCCGCGTGATCGATCCGTATATGGAGAAGGCTTCTTTTTATTCCTGTGCCGCAAATCCTGACCTGCGGATCATTGTATCCAATACTACCGAGGCGGGAATTGCGTTCCATCCAGAGGATCGCTTTGACGACATGGACGCGTCTTTCCCGGCAAAACTTACCAACTTCCTTTGGCAGCGTTATGTGTGCTTTGGCAAGGAGGTTGGTAAAGGATTCCTCATCCTGTCCTGTGAGCTGATCGATAACAATGGAAAGGTATTGAAAGACTATGTTGTCCGGTACGCCAGGCTCTGGAAGCTTCCGGAAGAATTCATTTCCTGGATCACGCAAGAGAATACGTTCTGCAGCACCCTGGTCGACCGTATTATTACCGGTTATCCACGGACGGAAGCTGTGCAGATGAATGAAGAAAGCGGTTACGAAGACGCAGTGATTGACACAGGGGAACCGTTCGCTTTCTGGGCCATTGAAGGCCCAGAATGGATGAAAGCGGAGCTTCCCTTTGAGCAAGCCGGACTGCCGGTGCGCATTGTGCCGGATCAGAGTGGCTATAAAAAGCGAAAAGTTCGCATTCTTAACGGTGCGCAGACCGCCACAACACTTAGTGCCTATTTAGCCGGTCTGGAGTTGGAACGGGATTATATGAATGATAATCTGTTTTATTCCTTTATCCGCGGCATCATGTTTGATGAAGTGCTACCTGCCACTGATCTGGATCCGGCTGACATGCGGTCCTTCGCTTCCGCTTGCCTGGAGCGGCTGGCCAATCCGTTTATCGACCATCGCCTGTTCGATATCACCCTGAACTCTGTTCCCAAATGGCGGGCCCGTATTCTGCCGACGATTAAGGACTATTACAAGAAGTTCGGTGTGTATCCTCCGCGGCTGACCTTCTCTCTGGCGACATTGCTGGTGTTCTATCGCTGTACGGAATGCGACGGACATTTTTACGGAACGGTTGACGGCCGCGTGTATGAGGTAAGAGATGACGCGGCGACCATGTGCTTTTTTGCATCGGCTTCTCAGCTGCCAGCCGATGCTTATGTGAATGCCTATCTGCAAGCCAAACAGTTCCATGATACCGATTTCCAGACTTTGCCTGGCTTTGGCGAACAAGTTACGGCATATCTGAATGCCATTGACCAGAACGGCATTCGTGAGACAATTCGACAAATCAAAGAATAGGGAGGAGCATTTTATGACAAAAACAGGGGTTCTGCACGCTTGCAAGGCGTGCGGCTATATTCCCAGCGAAGCCTCCTGGAAAGAACGGAACGGCACCATCTACCTCATGACGCGGCATGATTTGCTGCCTGTACTTCTGATCATCGGTCAGGCTGAGGGGTTCAGCGGCCAGAGTGTCGACCTGAATGGCACTGCCGCGTTGGCCTGCCCTATCAGCCATGAAAATGTGAAGGCGCTGCAAAGTGTATTTCCCTATACCGCACCTACTTCAACCAGCGGACATGCCATAACCGTTGGTGTTGGAGATCGACTGGGCCTTGTGACCGGTGCGCATATCCGCGCATTTTGCGGCAGCCCCGTGTTTCCTATTTTGGCCCAGCAGTCAAAGCGTGAACTGGCGCTCACCGGACGCACAAATCGTTCCATGCTGGATGATGTGGCTTGGCAGGTATTTGAGTCTGGCTATGAAAAGGGCTATGCCGCGGACGGCGACCATCTGAAAACCGCCGACGAGGTGCGTCAGGCGATTGCCGACGGAGATACGATGATCACGCTGGATTGTTCCGAGCATATTGATAACGCTGCCGCTGATCTGGAGAGATGGGAGGCCGAAGCACTCTGCCGCCAGCGGTTTGGTGACGCACAGATCAACGCCTGGAACACCGCCTATGCCGGTCAACATTTTGCAGTGGGCGATCACGGAGACATTTGCTTTTCACCGGAAGAGCTTCCCTGTATCTACCTTATCTATGGCAAAGCTCTTGACTTCGTTGAGATGGTCTATCACGACATCATTGTCAAAAGTCTGCATCCCGTGGTGCTGGAAGTATCTATCGACGAAACAGAGACCGAAACAAGCCCTGCCGCACATTTCTTCGTCGCCAGTGAGCTGAAGCGGAGAAGAGTGGTTTTTGGAAGCTTGGCGCCGCGATTCTGTGGGGAATTCCAGAAAGGCATTGACTATATCGGTGATATTGATCGGTTCCGGATGGAATTTAACACTCACGCACAGATCGCCGAAAAGTTCGGCTACCGCATTAGTGTCCATTCCGGCAGCGACAAATTTAGCATTTTCCCTTATGTAGGACAATTGACAAATGGTCGATTCCATTTAAAGACATCAGGCACCAGTTGGGTGGAAGCGGTTCGTGTGATCGCGGAATGTGATCCGGCACTGTTTCGCCGCATGGTGCATTACTCCTGTGGCAAATATCAGGAGGCAAAAGCCTTTTACCATGTCACAGGCCGAGCGGAAAAGGTTCCGGACGTTGACGCCGTTGCGGATATAGATCTACCCTATCTGCTGGACGAGACAGATACTCGTCAGGTCATGCATATCACCTATGGCTTCCTGCTGCAGGAAAAGGATGCCGAGGGCCGGTATGTATTCCGTGATGATATCTACCGCACCCTGCGTCAGCACAAAAGAGAATTGGATGATACCATCAGCCAGCATATCCGCAAGCATTTGGTTGGCCTTGGCGTTCTGCCCAGCCAGGGGTAAATGATATGAAAAAAATTGTATTGACCCAATTCCGCCATCTGGAGATCGTAGAAGCCCCTATCCCCGTGCCCGGCCCCGGAGAAGCGGTGATCCGCATCCGCTATGCGGGGATCTGCGGCTCAGATCTTCATGTTTATGACGGCCTGAACGCAAATGCCGCTCCTCCTTTGATCATGGGACATGAAGGCGCTGGAGAACTGGTTGCCCTGAACGACACGCGTACAGACGTCAAAGTGGGGGACAGGGTCTGTGCCCATACCATCAAGCCCTGCTTCGCTTGCGAGGCATGTGTGACAGGCCGCGAAAACCTGTGTCGAAACGTCCGCATCATGGGCACAAACTTTGATGGCGTATTTACACAGTACATGCTGGTGGATGCCAATCGTCTCGTCCGCTTTGATGATACTGTAGATGACAAGTTGGCCGCTCTGGCTGAGCCGCTTACCGTGGCAGTGCACGATTTGCGGCGCGCCCGTTTGCAGGTCGGCGACAATGTGCTGATTGGCGGTGCAGGCCCTATCGGCTTGATCATTGGCATGATGGCAAAGTTTTCCGGTGCCGCAAACGTGGTATTGCTGGAGATCGATCCGACTCGTATCCGTATGGCGCAGAAAATGGGCTTTGCTGTTGTCAACTCCGCCTTGCCGGACTTTGAAGCAGCCTGTATGACATATACAGACGGAGCTGGTTTTGACCGTGCTTTTGAGATTACTTCCGCACAGCCGGTGTTCAACAGTTGTATCAAGCTGTTGAAGAAGGGCGGCGTTATGGTGCAGGTGGGCATGCCCCCAAAGAATACACAGTTTGAGTTGGATATTAATAAAATAATTTTCGGTGAATGTGATCTTCTCGGCGTGCGCCATCATACCATGCATGATATGCAGACAGCAGTCAAGATTATCAATTCGGGGGTAATGAACGAGCGGTTGACAGAGCTGATTTCCGCAGTCTATCCCATGGAGCAGGCTGCCGCTGCGTTGGAACGGGCCCGCACGGATAAAACCGCACTTCGTGTCCTGATGGATTTTGCTCAATAACGTTTGCAGGAGGAATACAACATGAGAGCTGTTTATATGCAGGAGCCCCACAATGTGTCCATGATTGAGATGGCGAACCCTCAGCCTGGCGCCGGAGATGTACTGATCCGAATCCATCGTGTAGGTCTGTGCGGTACGGATCTGCAAAGCTACCGAGGTGTAGCCGCGCTGACCAATTTTCCGTTAGTGCCAGGACACGAGCTGGGCGGAGAGGTGGTTTCCTGCGGTCAGAATGTGCCCAAGGAGCTTTTCCTTGCAGGAAGCCGTGTTACGGTCAAGCCCTATTTCAACTGCGGTCACTGCTATCCTTGCCAAATCCACCGCATCAACTGCTGCGAAAACAGCCGAACCATGGGTGTACAGATGCGAGAAGGCGCGTTGTGTGACTATGTTGCCGTTCCGTATCAGAATGTTCTGGATTGCGGCAAGCTGAGTTATGAGGAAATTGCGCTTATCGAGCCACTGTCTGTTGGCGCCCATCTTGTGTCTCGCGCCAATATTAAGGAAGAGGAATATGTGTTGATATTTGGCTGCGGCGTAATCGGTTCCGGGGCCATCTCCGCTGCGTACTTCCGTGACGCTAAGGTGATTGTTGCCGATGTTGCCGACGAAAAGAAGGAAACTGCTATGGCTATGGGGGCGGTTGCCTTTATCAATCCCCAGAAGCAGGATCTCAGGCAAGAGATCGACCGTATCACTGGCGGTGCCGGGGTTTCCGTTGCACTAGAATGTATTGGCATTGCCGCGACTATGGCTCAAGCGATTGAGATTGTGAATTTTGCCGGCCGTGTCGGTTATGTAGGCTATAGCAAGAAGCCTCTGGAGGCAAACGCAACACTGATTGTCAAAAAAGAGTTGACCATTGTGGGCTCACGCAACGCACTGATTGACGAATTCATCTACGTGAAAGAAAATCTCTCCAAAGGTAAATTGGATTTTCGTCGCCTTGTCTCTGCCGTATATCCACCGGATAAGGCTTTCGAAGCGTTTGCGCAGTGGGATCAACACCCTGGTGACTTTGTAAAAATTCAAATTGATTTTGAATAAGAAAGGACACACAATGGACAAGAAGAAAATTGAGACTCTGGCGGCCCAGATCCGGCTGGAGACGCTGAAGGTCATCCACTCCCGCGGCTTCGGCCATGTGGGCGGCTCCATGGATCTGGCCGACCTGATGGCCGTGCTGTACGGCGAGGTCATGCGCTTCGATCCCAAGAATCCCCGTGACCCCGACCGTGACTGGCTGGTGCTCAGCAAGGGTCACGCAGGCCCGGTGGCCTACGCCACCTTCGGTCTCATGGGCTTTTATCCCATGGAGGATGCCTATACCCTGAACCAGCCCCATACCAAATTCCCCAGCCACACCGACCGGAAGCTGACCCCCGGTGTGGATCTGACCACCGGCTCTCTGGGCCAGGGGGCTTCCACCGCCGCAGGCGCGGCCCTGGGCAATAAGATCGATGGCTGCACCAACCATGTATTCTGCGTGGTGGGCGACGGCGAGGCCGACGAGGGCCAGGTGTGGGAGGCGTTCCACTTCGCCTACGCCCACAAGCTGGACAACCTCATCTATTTCATCGACAACAACGGCTATCAACTGGACGGCAAGACCGCCGACATTCTCGACCACGGCGACATCGCCAGAAAGGCGGCGGGCTTCGGCCTGTACACCCAGGAGATCGACGGCCACGACGTAGAGGCCATCTATCAGGCCATACAGAACGCCTATGATAAGAAAGGTGTTCCCTCCTGCATCGTGCTGGACACCATCAAGGGCAAGGGCGCCACCTTTGCCGAGCCCAAGCGGGAGCACTCCTCCCAGCCCAGCGAGGAGGCGTGGCAGGAGGCCATCGCCGCCGCTGAGAAAGCATTGCAGGAGGTGCGGAAATGAAATTGGAACTGATCGCCAAGCATGAAAAGGACAGCCGCGCCTGCCGGGACGCCTTCGCCCTGACGCTGAAGGACATGATGGCCGCCGACAAGAGTGTGTGCTATGTGGACTGCGACCTGATGGGCTGCGTCAACACCAAGCAGCTGAGGGCCGCCTACCCTGACCGGGCCTATGAGGCGGGCATCGCCGAGGCCAACGCCGCCGGTGTGTGCGCAGGCCTTGCCGCCACCGGCAAGAAGGTGTATCTCCACACCTTCGGCACCTTTGCCAGCCGCCGTATCTATGACCAGATCTACATGTCCGCCGCCTACGCGGACCTGCCGGTGCATGTGTTCGGCTCCGACGCGGGCGTGTGCGCCGCTTTCAACGGCGGCACCCATATGCCGCTGGAGGACGCCGCCATGTACCTGTCCATCCCCCAGGCAGTGGTCACCGATCCCTGCGACTACGCCCAGTTGAAGGCTGTCACCCAGCAGGTGGCAGACTGCCAGTGCGTCACCTACACCCGCTTCGTCCGGAAGGACATCATCCAGGTCTACGGCGACGGCACGGAGTTCACGCTGGGCAAGGGCGTCGTGCTTCACGAGAGCGACAAGGACGAGGTCACCATCATTACCTCCGGTATTATGGTGGACGAAGCGCTGAAGGCCTATGAGCAGCTTCAGGCCGAGGGCATCGCCGTCCGTGTGGTGGATATGTTTACCTGGAAGCCTCTGGACGAGGAGCTGGTGGTAAAGTGCGCCGCCGAGACCGGCGCCATTGTCACCGCCGAGAATCACAACGTCACCTGTGGCCTGGGCAGCGCCGTGGCCAACTGTCTGGCCAAGAACCGGCCCACCGTGCAGGAGTTCGTGGGCGTGGATGACCAGTTCGGCCAGGTGGGCCCCCAGGCATTCCTGATGGATGAATACGGCCTGCGGGCCGCCAACATCGTGGCCGCCGTGAAGAGAGCGATCGCGAGAAAATAAGAAAAGGAGTACAGAATTATGGCAATGGATGCTTTTTCCGCCAGTCTGATGGCGGACAAGCGCGAGATCATCTTCGCGCCCACCGTATATAAGTTCCAGACCTTCGCCCAGATGGCGGAGGAGTTTAAGCTGAACGAGCGTGACGTGGTGCTGACCAACGAGTTCATCTATACCCCCTTCATGAAGGAGCTGGGTCTCAAGTGCAGCTTCGTGTTCCAGGAGAAGTTCGGCGCGGGCGAGCCCTCCGAGGCCATGATCCAGACCATGTACGACGCCATCCCCTATGACAGCTATGACCGGGTCATCGCCGTGGGCGGCGGCGCCATCATGGATCTGTGCAAGCTGCTGGGCTGCAAGCGGCCCGACAGCGTCCACGAGCTGTACTATAAGCGCTTCCCCGTTGTCCACGAGAAGGACGTCATCGCCATCCCCACCACCTGCGGCACCGGCAGCGAGTGCACCAACATCTCCGTGGCCATCGTGAAGACGGAGATCGACGGCCAGCTCACCGGCGGCGAGACCAAGCTGGGCCTGGTGTCCGACGACATCATCCCCAACAAGGTGTGCCTGATCCCCGAGCTCATCAAGACCCTGCCCTATAAGCCCTTCGCCTGCTCCGCCATCGACGCGCTGGTGCATGCCACCGAGTCCTTCCTGAGCCCCCACCGCAAGACCATCACCAGCGAGATGTTCTCGGAGAAGGCCATGGACATGATCCTGAAGGGCTTCAAGCTCATCGACGAGAAGGGCCAGGACGCCCGGTTCGAGTATCTGGACGAATTCGTGACGGCCAGCTTCTTTGCCGGCATCGCCTTCCTGAAGGCGGGCTGCGGCCCTGTCCACGGCATGAGCTTCCCCCTGGGCGGCACGTATCATGTGCCCCATGGCGAGAGCAACTACATGCTGTTCGGCGCGATCCTGCGGTACTATGACCGCAACGACCCCAACGGCGAGATCATGAAGTTCAAGCGTCTGGTGGCGGACATCACCGGCTGCCAGGCGGAGAACGCCATCGGCTACCTGTGCGACCTCCTGCAGCGCATCCTGCCCCTGCGGCCCCTGCGGGATTGCGGCTTCACCGAGGCGGACTTCAAGTCCTTCCCCCTCAGCGTGGAGGCCAACCAGCAGCGGCTGATGACCAACGCCTACTACCCCTTCGACCTGGCCGCCGAGGAGGAAATCTACCGCGAGTGCTATTAAATGGCTTCACAGTAGAATAATTTTTCTATCTGTGTCCATGGCAACTCACTTGGCGTATGACTTATGACGCCGGGTGCGGAGAGCGAATTCTGTTTGCGGCAGGCCAATGCCCGATGCCTTCTCTTTGATTACAGCGTGGTCAATTTTGGGCCGCCATACGGCCTGACCCAAACCGTGACCCAAACGAGGAAACGACTGGGGAGTACGGGGTGGACATAGTGGACGTTACACTGAGCCGAAAGTACGCAAAAGGGGCGGAAAGCGTTGGATATCAACGCTTTCCGCCCCTCATCGTATCTTCACACGCAGGAGGTCACTGGTTCGAGTCCAGCAGTCTCCACC
>CAVHKA010000016.1:0-10842 GCA_963636325.1 Agathobacter sp.
TCAGTGGAGCTTGATCAAAAAAGCTTTTAGGTCCAAATGCAATAAATCGTCCTTTCCGTGCATTACACGGATGACAGGAGACGGAAGCCTATAACATAACCTGCGCTTGGTGAAACCACATAAAAGAAGAGAGCTTTTGCTTATGCAAAAGCTCCCTTCCCGTGCTACGAGGTCGAGTTCGAGTCCGGCGGCATGGCGTAAAGCTACGAGATCAACGCCGCCACCAGCGCGATCCTCAAGCATGAGACGGAGTTGGATAACTGACGCGAAAATGAAAATATGCGGTGCAGGCGTGCTTGCAGAACAGAGTAATATTTAGAAGTCCGAAAAAACCAACCATATGCAAAGCGGAAGGCACCAAAAGGCACGATCTCTGCGTTGCCGCCCTCAAACTCCAACACGGAGGGGATCTCGGCGTGACCGACGATGTAGTATAGCCTATCCTCCGGAAGCAGATAGGCGACATAGGCCTGTGATGAACACAGTACATTTTGGCCTACGCTCACATATCCTCCGGTCAGATAGGCGATGTTCTGCGGAAGGGATGCGATCAGGATCTGCACATTGGAATCCTTCATCGCCTCCTGCACGCGGCTGCGGCGAAATGCTTTCAACTCCATACCCGCTTCACCGGCCCTTCTCAACGAAATGCCGGAAGGACTTCTTCCGCAAAGAGCTGCATGCTCTCCTTAGTCTGCGTAAGGTCGTCATCCACAAAGGTCATTGCGGAGAAATGCGTAACTCCGACACCAATGTACTGCTGGATGAGCTCTTGCGTCAAGCGTGTATCAAAAAAGGATCACCGCCCGACCGGGCGGTGATCCTTTTTGCCTATCAAGAAGCGTAGAGTCTGAAACTCACCAGAGGTTTCCATTTTCATCAAAAGGCCAATCCTCGGGCCCGCCCAACACCTGCATATCATTGCGCTGCAGAATCTCCGGCAGCATATTCTCGCTGACCATGATATCTGTCACGTGCAGCGTATCCGGGATGCGGATGATGCGGGCATCATTCAGGTCGATGCCGGTGCTAATCTTAATGGCGCACTGAATAGCCTCACGGTCGTTTTTCATGTACATGGGCATGTGCTGGTTGCCGCAGGATGTCAGAGAGTTGGGGTATGTCTGCTCCGGATCGGCCTTGTCGATTACTCGACGAGTGGTCACGTCTGCTGCTTCAATACCGATGAAGTTGCCGTGAGTGGCCTCGGTGAGGTCGAGCACCGCCACGCGCTTGGCTGTGAAGTTCGGCTTGCCGGTGTAGTACTGGCAGAAGCGGCCGGTGATGTTGGGGTCCATACCATCACCACTGATATCTTTACCCATCTTATCTACGACCAGAATGTCCGCGTAGCCGGGAAGCAGCCTGGGCATCTTGGCTTTTGCGTCCAGCAGCAAGCTGGGCTCCTCCCGCCGGATACCCTCCGGTGTCAGAGCTACCAGGCGGTTGGTCTGGTCATAGGCATTCTCAATGATGGCCAGGCCAAAGAGAATATTGGCGTGATCCAGCACGGCATTGCCGAACAAGGGGATGAGGTGATGGAAATTCTCAAAGCCCATCTGATGCACGACCTCGGCTTGCTTCTGCTTGCCTAAGCCGATGGTCATCATCTTCATCAGGCCGCTTTCATAGGGCGCGACAAAGACGGGGAGGGGTTTGATACGGTTGATGACGATAATGCCGTCTGCCTCGGCTGCGTGCCGGTCGATCTGTACCACATGGCCCTCTGCCGTCTGGCCGATGCCCTTTGTTTCCATAGAGCTGATGATCGGACAGCCGCAGCTCTCCTCGGTCACACCCAACGCGGCCAGCATACCCTGCTGCCCTTCGGCTGTCGCGCCTGCGTGACTGCCCATGGCGGGTATAATGAAGGGGTGTGCGCCCTGGCGGATGCAGAAATCCACAACTGTGCGCATAATGGTGCTGAGATTGGCGATACCGCGGCTTCCGCAAGTGATCGCCACAGACATACCGGCTTTGATTCTGTGAGGAAAATCACCGGACAGCTGCCGCGTGATCTCTCCGGGGATGTCCTCCACCACCTGAGAGTCAAATTGCTGGTGGACTCGTACCATGCGCGGCAGACGAATGTCTTTCAAAATGTCGCTGATTGCACTCATTGCTGCTGCCTCCCTCTCAGTTGGTTCTCTGCTGTACGTGTTTGCTCAGCCGCTTTTCCAGCTTGCTCTGCAGCACGGTTAGAGCGGAGTTCATCAGCAGATAAACAAACGCCACCTCCAGATACAGCGCCAGCGGTTCGTAGACAACTGCGGTGATCTGCTGGCCGGTCTGCAGCAGCTCGGGGATGGTCAGCATACCGGCCAGAGAGGTGTCCTTGGTCAGTCCGATGAACTGATTGCCCAGAGAGGGGACGGCTGTGCGCGCGGCCTGCGGAATGACGATGCGCATATAGGTCTGCGCCCGAGTCATGCCCAGTGCCTTGGCTGCCTCCCATTGTCCGCTGGGGACAGAGAGGATCGCGGCGCGGACGATCTCCGAGTTATAGGCGCCCTGGCACAGGGACAGGCCCAGCACGCCGGAAACAAAGGGAGTGAGCACGATGCCCAGACTGGGCAGGCCGTAGAAGATCACGAACAACTGCACCAGAAGAGGCGTGCCGCGGATGATCCAGATATAAAACTTTGCAATGCCTTGCAAAATGCGAACGCCCGACAAGCGGAAGATCGCGGTGATAAAAGCCAGTACTGTGCCGCAGCCGAAAGAAACAATGGTCAAGGGTATCGTATATTTCAGTGCCGCCTTGCACAGAGGCCAGAAAGAGTTGAGGAGAATCTCCACGATCCTCATAAATTGATCGCTCATACGCACACTCGCTTTCTCAAGGATGGTGGTCCGGTGGAGACACCCAACAAAAAGGGTGTCTCCACCGGATCGGTGTTTACTTATTTGACGAATACATCTAAGCTGTCGGCCACATCCTGACTGAGATACTTCACAGCCAGATCATACAGGGTGCCGTCGGCCTTCATGTCGGCCAGAGCCTGGTTGCAGGCTTCTACCAGCTCCTTGTCGGCGATGCGGAAGCAGCCGGCCACCTGCATCTCGGTGATATCTGCGGGCTCATAGAAGGCTACCTGCTTGACGTACTGCTTCATGTCGGGCTTGCCCTCCAGATACAGGGCCATAACGATCTGATCCTCGATCTGTGCGTCAGCGCGGTGGTCCTTCAGCAGGGTCATGGCCTCTGCCAGACCGGCGGGGGTCAGCTCGGCGCCATAGGACTTTGCCAGCTTACCGTTGGAGCCTTCCAGTGCGTTGGCTACCAGTTTACCGTCCAAGTCCTCGAAGCTCTTGATGTCCTCGTTGTCAGCAGCAACGGTCAGCACCAGCTGATTCTGCATATAGGGGATGGTCATGCCGTACTTGTCCACGCGGCCGGCGATGTTCACACCGTTGAAGATGGCGTCCACGCGGCCGGAGTCGAGGCTGGCCACGATACCGTCCCAGCTGTTGGAGCTGGAGTATTCGATCTCTACGCCCAGACGCTTGGCAATCTCGGCAGCGACCTCTACGTCGTAGCCCACCAGCTGCTGCTTGTCATCAATGTAAGCGAAGGGGGGCCATGACGTCTCGCAGGCTACGACCAGCTTGCCGGCGTCCTGCACACGCTTGAGGGAGCCGTCACCGGTGGTTTCGTCGCCGTTGTTCGCAGCGGGCTTATTGCCGCAGGCGACCATCGCGGCGACCATCATGACTGCCATAATCAGGGTCAATGCGCGTTTCATCATTTTCATTTTGTTTTCCTTACCTTTCTTAAGTTTGTTCTCTTTTTTTACAAGCCGCCTCAATCGGAGAAGAAACGGCTCAACACACGGTAGTTTTGCAGGTCGGCGGTGACAGGGTCGGCGAAGTAGCGCTCGTCCGCTACCTCCTGCACCAAGTAGCCGGTGTATGCGTTGGCTTGCAGGCAACGCAGCATCTGCTCCAGCGGATAGTTGCCGTCGCCCCATATATTGTGCACGAAGGGGTCGCCGTCAAGAAAGTGCATATGTACCAGATCGGAACCAAATGCGGCAAACCAATCCTCCAACGTTTCGCCGCAGGCGCCGGTGGCAATGGTGTCCGCCATGACCTTTAAGCCGGGGTGTCCCACCTGTTCGATGAGCTGCCGCGTGGTAGGCAGATCATAGGCGAGATCGGTCTCGTCCTGACGCAGGGACTCCAGCGCCAGCGTTATATGCCGCTGCTCCGCCTCCTCAGCCAGCTGACGCAGCAGCTCGCACGAGGCGTTCCAGGTTTCCTGACGAGGCCGATCCATGCAGCCCCAGCCGGAGTTGACCGTCATAACGGTGCAGCCTAAGTCCTCTGCCACAGCCAGCCCTTTTTTGAAATAGGACAGGCAGTAGTCTGCGACCTCTGGGGAAAATGGTGCGTACTGATACTGGAAGCAAAAGCTGGGACATGTGAGGGAAACCACCTCCAGCCCACGGCGCTGCACTTTGCGCAAGAGCGATTGTACATCATCATAGTGCTGGTCGTCCAGCCAAAAATGCTGGGCGCCGCACCAAAGCTCGATGCTGGTAAAGCCGATGCGCTGCTGTGCATCCAGGAAATAGTCCAGCGAGTACCGTTGATAATGCTGGTTCATGACGGCTGCCTGACGGCGTTGTATCAAACCCATAGGCTGCTTTCCTCCTTGCCGGACAGCATGGCCAGAACTGCGGCACGGTTGCGTCGATCTGCGGCGGCTGGTTCCTCTTGATAACGTGTCGAAAGACCGTTGATGCTGACAAGACCGGTATACCCGCTGCGAAGGAGCTGGTGCGCGTAGTCCTGACTGGGGAACACGCCTTGCCCCCAAATGTGGCCGTAACAGCCGCGACCGTCCTGAAATCTTACGAAGCGGATACGCTGACCCAGCTTGTCAAACCACTGGGGGATGCTCTCGCCTGCCAGGCTGACGGGTACAGTGTCCAGCGCGGCTGCCAGCTCTGGAACGGCGTCCAACACCGTGAGAAGCTGGGGCAGCGTATGCAGGATGGCACTGTCTTCCGGGGTAACGGTTTGTAAACAGAGGGTCACGCCATACTGGACGGCGTCGCCGCACAGCGCGGATAATTGGCGGCACAACGATGACAAGCTGTTCTGGTCGTCTATCAGAGCGCCATCGGGCTGCAGGCAGACTGTGGTGCAGCCCAGCGAGCTGGCGACGTCCATACAGCGGCGCAGGTACTCGCGGGTGCATAGATCCTGCCGGGTTCCGGCTGAGGCGAAAAGGCTGTAATGATACCGGCCGGGGTGAAAGACATCCACTGCGATACCGGCCTCTGCCAAGTGCTGTTTCAGCGTCTCTGCGCCCACGCAGCGATAGTGATCCAGCCACAGGTGTGCGGGGACGTGGTGAAAAGCGATGCGGCGCACACCCATCTCCTGCTGCGCCGTCAGAAACGCAGGGAGTGTCCAATGACTGTAAAATCCGTTGCTGCCTAAGATCGTGTCTGGCGACAGCATGGCGCTTACTTCAGCTGGCCGGGATAGCCGTTCTCACACAGCTCAAACCAGACATAGTCGAAACGCTGGCCGTCCTCGGCGCTGGTGCCGTGGTAGTTGCCGTGGGGAGTATAGGACAGGTCACCCTCGTTGAAGGGGATCTCCTCGTCGTTTACATGGTAAGTGAACTTTGCGCCGGGCAGGGCATAGTACCACTGCTCCAGCTCGTTGTGGATGTGCTGGCCGACTTCGTTGGGGCCTTTGCCGTATACGGCGCCCATGGACAAACGACCGAAATAGCGGTGCTCGATCAGGGTGTAGGATTCGATGTCACGGGTCTTGAAGTTCTCCTCGTACTGCCAGCCCTGAGACACGGGGCGGAAGCGGGGCAGGGCGATGTGGGAGTCGGCCATATTTTCACGGTCGTAGTCGGAAAGGTTGGCGACGATCTGCAGGAAGCTCAGCTCGCTATCGGCCTGAATAAAGAAGCTCTCCTGGTCGAAGCGGGGGACAAACACGGAGACCTCTTCGATCTGAAATGCCTTGTGGGGGGTGGCTACATAGCCGGTACCCTCGGTGAAAAGCAGGATCTGCACCTTCTCCTGCTGGGGATACAGCTCCGGCTCCCATTTTGCACCGGCGGCCAGCGTACACTTATAGATGGCGACATCCTTGTACTCGCCGGTCAAAACGCTCTGACGAGCCAGACCGTTTTCATTGAATACCTTCTTGTATTCGCTTGCTTTGTGAAACTTGATGGCAGACATTTGTTTTTCATCCTTTCATTATTTCATCCTGATCAAAGTACCTTGCTCAGGAAGTCTTGCGTGCGCTTGTTCTGGGGGTTGCTGAATAACTCATCGGGCGTGTTTTCTTCTACGATCACGCCGCCGTCTATGAACAACACGCGGTCTCCCACTTCGCGGGCGAAGCCCATTTCGTGAGTAACGACCACCATGGTCATGCCTTGACGCGCCATGTCGCGCATAATGCTTAATACATCGCCCACCATCTCCGGGTCAAGAGCGCTGGTCGCTTCGTCAAACAACATGACCTCCGGCTCCATTGCCAGTGCGCGGGCAATGGCTACACGCTGCTGCTGTCCGCCGGAAAGCTGCTCGGGGTAGGCGTCGCGCTTTTCAGACAATCCAACGGTTTCCAGCAGAGCCAGCGCCCGCTTTTCTGCCTCTGCGCGTGACTGCTTTTTTACCAACATAGGCGCCAGTGTTACATTGTCCAAAATCGTCAGATTGGAGAACAGATTGAACCGCTGGAACACCATACCCATGCGGCGGCATGTTTCTAACGTATTTACACGGCCATCCGTCAGATCAACGCCGTCAAAGATAACCTGTCCGTCGGTAGGCTGTTCCAACAGGTTCAGGCAGCGCAGGAAGGTGCTCTTTCCCGAACCGGAAGGTCCGATAACCACGACGACTTCGCCTTTCTGGATGGAAACGTCGATGCCGCGAAGCACCTGATTCTCTCCAAAGGACTTGTGCAGATTTTTTACTTCTATCAGCATGTACACCCTCCTATTTCTGTCGCTGTATGATAGAATTGTAATTTGTAACCCGTTACACAGGAGTATATATTGCAAAAATATAATTGTCAATAACGGTTTTGGCCGTAATTGCTGTAAAATAGTTGCTTTGTATTTCTTGATTCTACGAAATAACATTGCAAATTATTGAAAAATGCTTGTATGATTCGTTGTAACCGATTTCAATAGTTCGTTTTTTGGCATTTGGTGCGATAATTTTTCTCTTTTTTGTACAATGACAAGGCTACATCTATATGGTAAACTGTTATAAAATCAGTGATAAATATTATTTTCAGGGGTTGTACACATGAATATCTATGATATTGCAGAGAAAGCCGGCGTTTCCGTGGCAACAGTATCACGCGTTATCAATAACAGCGCTAATGTCAGCGAAAAAAACCGCAGCAAGGTCATGGAGATCATTGACCAGGAGCGGTATGTGCCAAACATCTTTGCCAGAAATCTTAATTCGACCGCCTCAAAAACGATAGGGATCCTTTGCCCGATCATCTCTGATATAAACCATGTGAAACCGGTTTCGATATTGGAGCATCTGCTGCGGGATGCCGGGTACGATATTCTTCTGAGTTGTACCGACAGCGTCAGTGAAAACAAGACAAAATCACTGAATTTGCTCCACAACCGTCGCGTGGATGCTATTATTCTAATTGGCTCTACGATGGAGGAGCTGACCCAATATGAGCATTTTGCGCCCATCGCAGCAGAGATACCCATTCTGATTATTAACGGTTTGGTAGAGCTGGACAACGTCTATTGTGTACTCAGTGATGAGAGGGAGGGTGTAAAAAACCTTGTCAAAACGCTCTTTGACTATGGATGCCGCCGCATTTTGTATTTGAATGATACCTGCTCATTCAGCGGCTTTCAAAAGATTCAGGGATACCGGGAGGGCTTGGTGCAATGCGGATTGCCGGATGATGGGGAGCTGATCCTGCAGATCCCGGAGGCAGAAGACGAATTGCAGCCCGCTCGCGAAATGATCCAAAAAATGCTGGATGACGGCATTGCTTTCGATGCACTGATCGCGGCTGATGATATTTTGGCAGTAGGCGCACAAAAAGCACTGCAAGCCAGAGAAATCAACATTCCCATCGTAGGACTGAATAACTCCCGGTTTTCCCAGTGTACTACGCCGGAATTAACCAGTATGGATGCCAATGTTGAGACAGTATGCGCCACAGCCACACAGATCCTGCTCCGTGTGCTTCGGGGCGAGCGTCCGGCTTCCCGCGTGGTGATCTCAACCGAGTTGGTGCTGCGGGATTCCTTCCGCCCTGATCTCATAAATAAGAACCACACCTCAACATGTTTTTCTGTAGAAAAATAACGCAGAGGGAATGGGCGTATATGATGACCATATAGGCTGCAAAGCAGTACCGCACCTCATTTGAGATGCGGTACTGCTCTATTTGTATGTATTGCATATAATTCAGATATCTTCCGTAGGGGAGCAGCCGAAGCGCGCCTTATAGGCCCGGTAAAATGCCGAATAGTCGTTGAATCCGCAGCGGGTGCAGACCTCACCGGCAGGTTCATGGTCGCGAATCATCGCTCGAGCCGCCAGCAACCGTTTGATGGTCACATACCGCCAAATAGACGTTCCGGTGGCGCCGGTGAAGATCCGATTGATCTGCGAGCGGCTGAGAAAGAAAACTTGACACAAGGCTTCCAGAGAGATGTCCTCATACAAATGATCGTTTATGAAGGCGGTCAATCGTGCAGCCAGTGATTGCGTGCCGCTGTCCGCTGCATCTGACGCATTAGCCTGAAAGGAGTTGCTCAGCTCACACAGCAGAGGCAGGAGGCAGCTGATAATCCGCAGTCTCGTCTGGTAGGGTGACTCTCGCAGAGACTCTAATTGCAGCAACTGCGAGGCATGCTTTCCAACTGTTGGCGCCGCACGGTTCATCCGCCCCAATGGACGGTTCAGAAATGGACGGAGCAACGCACCCTCCGGATCCAGTGAGGACAGCAGTCTGGGAGAAAAGTGAATGGCAATGCGGTCATACGGCTCGTCTGGGCGGATCAGCAGCTTGTGCGCCTCTGCGTGGCGCATGATCAATACGTCGCCTGCACACAGGTCGTATTGCGTACCTTCGATCAGATAAGCGCCGCAGCCAGAGAGAAAGTAGAATATTTCCATACGCTCATGGGCGTGCATGGGAAAGCTATCCGGCGCCGGATGCTTATCCAATGTGTGGTGGACGAACAGATCTTCGTCCCGATAATAGAAATGTGATTCCATGGCGCATCCTCCTTTTTACAAGTATAGCACAGCAATGCGCTTTTTTGCAATATAATATGCGCATTATGTCAATGGACTTGCTTTTGTGCTCAAACTACAATGGCTATACGATCACAAATAACAAGGAGGAACCCTTTATGAAGCAGTTTGACCGCGCTGTGCTGCCTTTGCATGCCATCGCCTGCGTAACTTCTATTGGTGTGCGCATTACGCCGCCTGACAGGATGGCTGTACACAATAGCGACTTGTTTCGTTTGCAGGCTACCAGTGCCGAAACAAACGTATTGAACATTGCGTCCAGTCTTGGTATGGGCTGCCTGGCCATGACGAAGTTTGTCAAGGGCAGTCCCGTAGCTGAATTTATCAAACGGCAGCTTCGTGCCCGAAATATTCGATTCGAGGGCGTCGAGGTAGAGCAGGGCGGTCCGTGGGGATTTCGTCATCAGTTCAATATTGCCGATTCCGGCTTTGGGCTGCGGGCACCACGTGTTTGGAATGACCGAGCCGGCGAAGTGGGTCGCACACTCTGTATAGACGATTTCGATGTGGAACGCATCTTTGGTCACGAGGGCGTGGGAATTCTGCACATCTCCGGTCTGATCGCGGCCATGAGCCCGGAGACAACACAGTGTTGCCTTGCGTTGGCCGAGGCGGCCAAGCGATATGGCACGCTTGTTTCCTTCGATTTGAACTACCGGGCCACCTTCTGGGAGGGCCGCGAGGCGGAGTTATCTGCCGCGTTCCACGCGCTTGCCTCCTGCGCCGACATTCTGGTGGGCAATGAAGAGGACTTCCAGCTGTGCCTGGGCTTCAAGGGCCCTGAAGCGGGGGGAAAGGAACTGAAGGGGAAGATCGACAGCTTTAAGGCGATGATCACGCAGGTCAAGGAACGGTATCCCAATGCCCGTATGTTTGCTACCACACTGCGGCAGGTGATCTCCGCCAACGAGCATCTCTGGGGTGCAATTCTGTTGGATGGAGATACATGGTATGTGGAGGAGCCCCGCCCCATCCAGGTGATGGACCGCATCGGTGGCGGCGACGGCTTTACCGGCGGTGTATTGTACGGCGTACTGAATGGATGGAACGGCGAAAAATGTTTGCAATTTGGCTGGGCATCCGGCGCATTGGCGGCCTCCAGTCTCAACGATTATGCAGAGCCTGCCGATGAAAAGCAGGTATGGGACGTATACGCGGGTAATGCCCGTGTACAGCGATAGGAGGAGAAGTAATGAAGAAAGCAGATATCGGATTGGTCGGCTTGGCCGTCATGGGTGAGAATCTTGTGATGAACATGGAATCCAAGGGATTCACTGTGGCTGTATATAACCGTACAACGGAGAAAACCGATCAGTTTATTGCCGGTCGTGCTGCCGGAAAGAACATCATCGGCTGCCATACGCTGGAGGAGCTTGTCAGCCAGCTGGAGCGCCCTCGCAAGGTGTTTATGATGGTAAAGGCAGGACAGGCCGTAGACGACATGATCGAACAGCTGCTGCCCCTGCTGGATGATTATGATATCCTCATCGACGGCGGGAACAGCCATTTCCCCGACACGATCCGCCGCACGGCCTATGTGGAG
>CAVHKA010000016.1:10852-18054 GCA_963636325.1 Agathobacter sp.
GTGGGTGTGTGAAAATGGCGCCGGACATTTTGTGAAAATGGTTCATAACGGCATTGAATACGGCGATATGCAGCTGATCTGTGAAGCATATCAGTTGATGCGGGATTACCTGCGGATGTCCGATGACGAAATGCACCAAGCCTTTGCCGCGTGGAATGATACAGAGCTGGATAGCTACCTTATTGAAATTACCCGCGATATCCTGGCCTACAAGGATGTAGATGGAAGCCCGCTGGTGGAGCACATTTTGGATACCGCCGGACAGAAGGGGACTGGCAAATGGACAGCCACAGCTGCGCTGGACGAGGGTGTTCCACTGACACTGATTAGCGAAGCGGTATTTTCCCGCTGCTTATCCGCTATGAAGGACGAACGTGTGACAGCTGCCGCCGTCTTTGATCGCATTATCCCCCCATTTACCGGAGACAAAGAACTGTTTGTTGAGAATATACGTCAGGCGCTGTATGCATCCAAGATCATATCCTATGCACAAGGCTATACGCTGATGCGGGCGGCTGCCGGTGCATACGGCTGGAATCTGAACTATGGAGGCATTGCGCTGATGTGGCGGGGCGGATGCATTATTCGCAGTGCTTTTTTGGGGAAGATCAAGGACGCTTATATTGAAAATCCGGCGCTATCTAATCTGCTTTTGGATCCCTATTTTGAAAAAACCATCAAGGAGCTGCTTCCTGCGTGGCGCACGGTTGTTTCCGCCGCAGCGAGCTGCGGTGTACCGGCTCCTGCGATGTCTGCCGCGCTCAGTTATTTCGATGGATATACGACGCGCTGCCTGCCTGCCAACTTGCTGCAGGCGCAAAGGGACTATTTCGGCGCACATACTTACCGGCGCGTGGATGCATCGGCGGATCAGGTGTTCCACACTAACTGGACCGGTCATGGCGGCAACACAGCCGCAGGTACCTATAACGCTTAATGGAGGTAACACATGGAGCATTCTTTTGACGGAAGGGTTGCGGTCATTACCGGTGCCGGAGGCGTCCTATGCTCGGTTATGGCCAAGGCACTGGCAGAGGCTGGCGCCCGGGTCGCACTGCTGGGCCGCACGGCGGAGAAAGTGCAGCGGGTAGCAGATGAGATCACCGCGGTGGGCGGTACGGCCCGCGCCTATGTCTGTGATGTGTGCGACCGTGATTCGGTGGAGGACTGCCATCGTCGGGTACTGGAACAGCTTGGACGGTGCGACCTGCTGATCAACGGTGCAGGAGGAAACAAACCGCAGGCCACCACGGAGCATGAGTACTACGCGGCGGGTGACTTAGATGCGCCGGTACGCAGCTTTTTCGATTTGCAGCCAGAGGATATAGAGAGTGTGCTGCAGCTGAATTTCTCAGGCACCTTGATTCCCACGCAGGTGTTCGCGCAGGATATGCTGGGCCGTGGAGGGTGCAGCATATTGAATATCTCGTCTATGAACGCATATACGCCGCTAACAAAAATCCCTGCCTATTCCGGCGCCAAGGCCGCCGTATCCAACCTTACACAGTGGCTGGCAGTTCACTTTGTTAAGCAGGGAATCCGCGTCAATGCCATCGCACCGGGCTTTTTGTCTACGCAGCAGAACAAGGCGCTGCTGTGGAATGAAGACGGTTCCCCGACGCCTCGTACCGGCAAGATATTAGCGGCTACCCCTATGGGGAGATTTGGACGGCCGGAGGAGCTGATTGGGGCAGTATTGTTCCTGCTGGACGACAAGGCCGCCTCCTTTGTTACCGGCGTTGTGCTGCCCATCGATGGCGGATTCAGCGCATACAGCGGGGTGTGATATGAATATTTTCAAAATTGCGGACAACGAGAGCGGGCTAACACAGCAGGAGATCGAGCACGCGCTGCGGCAGAGCTTGGAAGACCGCCATCCACGACGTGTGCTGATCCTTCCACCGGATTTTACGCGGTATCATTCCAACGCCGGATTCATCACCAACACCTACTACCATATTCTTCAAAACATGGGGGCCGAGGTGGACATCATGCCGGCACTGGGTACCCATGAGCCAATGACAGAGGAACAGGCCCTTGCCATGTTCGGCGACATACCCTACGAAAAATTGATTCCCCACAACTGGCGCACTGACGTGCTGAAGGTGGGAGAGGTTCCGAGCAGTTATCTGGAGGATGTCACGGAGGGGCTGTGGCATGAGCCAATCAGCGTGGAGATCAATCGGCGGGTGATGGACGAACAGTACGATTTGATCATCTCGCCGGGTCAGGTGGTGCCGCATGAGGTCATCGGTATGTCCAATCATGCCAAAAACCTGTTTGTAGGCGTGGGCGGCAACGACATAATCAATAAAAGTCACATGGTGGGCGCAGTATACGGCATGGAACGGATGATGGGCAGGGATCACACACCGGTGCGCAAGCTGTTTGACTACTCGATGGAGCGTTTCCTGCGCCAGCGCCCCATCCTCTTCGTGCTGACCGTGACCACTGCTCCGGCTGGCAGCATCCGCACCCATGGCCTTTTTATCGGGGAGGGACGCGAATGTCTGACCGAGGCAGTTAAACTGTCGCAGGAGAAAAATATCGATTTTGTAGAGCGGGGATTGAAAAAATGCGTGGTCTATCTGGACCCCGGTGAATTCAAAAGCACATGGCTGGGGAACAAGGCTGTCTATCGTACCCGTATGGCCATGGCAGACGGCGGAGAACTGATCGTGCTGGCGCCCGGCGTTACAAAATTCGGGGAGGATCCACAGGTGGACAAGCTGATCCGTAAGTACGGATATAGGGGCCGCCTGCATACGCTGGAGGAATTCAACAAGCCGGAGAATCAGGATCTGCGGGACAATATGGGGGCGGCGGCCCATCTCATCCACGGCTCCTCTGATGGGCGCTTTACCATCACCTATGCGGTCAGGGATGCTTTCCGAGAGGAGATCGAGGCAGTCGGATTCCGCAGCGCGGATTATGACGAGATGGCGGCAAAGTACGATCCCGATACGCTGCGATATGGGTACAATACGGTAGACGGAGAGCGGGTTTACTTTATCCCTAATCCTGCGTTGGGCCTGTGGATAAACCGGGAGCGGTTTTAAGGAGGGTGTTATGGAAGAATTTATGAGCCGGGATTTCCTTCTGCATGGAGAAACGGCGAAAACGCTGTTTCATCAATACGCAGAGGGAAAGCCCATTATCGACTATCACAACCATCTGTCACCCAGAGATATTGCCCAGCACCGTGCCTTTCACGATCTGACGGAACTGTGGCTGGAAACCGATCATTATAAATGGCGGGCGATGCGCGCCTGCGGCGTAGAGGAGCGGCGGATCACAGGCGATGCCGATGGTTACGAGAAGTTTCTGGCGTGGGCGTCTGTGGTGCCGCAGCTGGCCGGCTGCCCGCTTTACCACTGGACGCATCTGGAGCTGCAGCGTTACTTTAACATCCACACGCCGCTGACGCCCGAAACCGCACCATCTATCTGGGAGGAAACACGGGAAAAGCTGCGGGAGCAGGATACCGTCAGCCTGCTGCGGCAGCAGAATGTCCGTGTTCTGTGTACGACCGATGATCCGGCGGACTCGCTGGAGTGGCATCAGCAGATCCGCCGGGATGACGGGATCCCCTTTGAAGTGCTGCCGTCCTTTCGGCCGGATCGCTATCTGGAGCCGGAGCATCCCGGTGCGCAGAAGCATCTGTCGCGGCTGGCAGAGTCAACCGGCGTTGCTATCGCGGATATAGACAGCCTGAAGCACGCGCTGTGTGTGGCATTAGACCATTTTCAGACGTGCGGATGCATGGTCGCCGACCATGGGCTGTCCTGCCTGCGCAGCGGCGCTGACGAGGTGCGGGAGCAGCTTTTGCTTTTCCTTGGAGAGGAATATCGCCGCCGGGGCATGGTTATGCAGCTGCATCTCGGCCCTATCCGCGATCAATCGCCGCACCTGCTGGAGACAGTTGGTCATGATGCAGGTGGCGACAGCGTCGGTGCAACCAGTGATCCTGCGGCATTAGGGAGTTTCTTGGCCAAGCTGGAAAGCGGCGGTGGATTGCCGCGCGTAATCCTCTACAATCTTAACCCCGCGGAGAGCGCGGTTTTCAGCACCATGGCTGTGAACTTCGCTCCGCAGGTGCAGTACGGCGCTGCATGGTGGTTCAATGACACGCTGCGAGGGATCAATGCGCAGTTGGACGAGCTGATGGAAACCGGCCTACTGGCCCACAGCGCGGGTATGCTGACGGATTCCCGGTCATTCACCTCATTTCCTCGGCATGAGTACTACCGCCGTATCCTGTGCGCTAAGTTGGGTAAGTTAGTGGACGGCGGCCAGTATCCGGCAGATATTGCCGCACTGGGGTGCATCGTGGAGAATGTCTGCTGGAAAAATGCCGCTGCTCTTTTAAGACTATGATGGTCGTCCAAGCCGGCCGCTGCTGGTTTGGAGCGAGAACTGTGTCATCATTCAAAAAGCGGAGAGCATTGTGAGCTGGTCAAGTGTCCCGACAAGATGGAGAATGCTATGAAAGTTGTGATTATTGATGGGCAGGGCGGTAAGCTCGGGCAGAGCATTGCCGAGGCCATTGTAAAAAGCGATGTGGACTGTGAAGTGTTTGCCATTGGCACGAACAGCATTGCGACCTGCACCATGCTGAAGGGCGGAGCAATGTACGGTGCGACCGGGGAGAACCCCGTCATTGTTGCCAGTCGTGATGCCGATGTGATCATCGGCCCGGTGGGCATCATATCCGCCGATTCTATGCTGGGAGAGATCACACCGGCCATGGCGGCTGCTGTGGGGCAGAGTAAGGCCGTAAAGCTGCTTCTTCCCGTTAATCGCTGCAGCAATCGTGTGATCGGCGCGAAGAAGCTTACCCTGAGCGAGATCGCCCGCGAAACGGTGGAGGAACTGAGGAAAATCGCAAAGTAAAGAATAGGCTGCAGCAAGCAGGAGGCGACCGTTTGGCCGCCTCCTGCTTGCTGCTCGTTTCTGTCGTATGTAGCCGGTGGCCTTGCGCTGCGGGGATGGCGCTTTGCGCCGCCGTCAGCGGTTTTCCACCAGTGCTGCCGCTTCGGAAAGACTGATACGCTGCTCCTCTGCGATGCGGGCGAGATCGTCGTATTCGTACTTGGAACGGGTGACGCCGTATCCGCAGGAATCCTTGCGGCGTACTACCCCGTAGGGCGTCTCGATGCTTTCAATGTGCCGCTCCAGCACATACCGGCGGCAGAGGCTCTCCCGAATGCCGATGGTCGTGGTATGGCGCAGCATGGCTTCCGCCACGGCTTCCCGCGCAGCTTCTGGACACAAGGCGCAGATCAGCGTGCCGGGGCGGGATTTTTTCATGCCGGCAGGCGTGGTATAGACCTCCAGGGCTCCGGCATCAAACAGACGATCCATGGAAAAGGAGATGGCTTCGGCCGTCATGTCGTCGACATTGCAGGAAAGCTGACATACCGTGTGGGACGATTCGCCGGCTTCTCCCAGCATACTCCGCACGCAGTTTGCGGCGGGGAAGTCCTTTTTACCCATACCGTAGCCAATGGCGCCGACACGCATAACAGGCATCGCACCAAATTCGGTGGCAAAATGCTTTAAGAGCGCGGCGCCGGTAGGCGTGCAAAGCTCGCCCTTTACGCTGCCACCGTAGATTGGAAGGCCCTGCAGGATATATGCGGTGGCGGGAGCGGGAACGGGCAGAATGCCGTGCGCGCAGTGGACATGACCGCTGCCCACATGGATGGGGGAAACGATGACCCTTTCCGGCGTCAGCCGATCCATCAGCAGGCAGACGGCAACCACATCCGCCACGGCGTCCATCGTCCCCACCTCATGGAAGTGGATATCCGTCACGGGGACATTGTGGGCGCGGCTCTCCGCCTCTGCGATAAGTCCGTAGACGGCCATCGCGTTGTGCTGCACCGCCTCGGGCAGATGCAGGTCGGATACAATATGCTGGATCCTGTGCAGGCTGCTGTGCTGGTGCGGCGCGCGTTCATGCTCGTGCGCGTGTTCATGCTCATGCGTATGCTCGTGGTCGTGGTGATGGTCATGGTCATGAGAATGATCGGATTCTTCCACACCATTTACCGTAACAGACATATGTGTGCCGGTGATGCCGCACTTTACGGACATCTCCCGGCGATACTGCACACCGGGAATGCCGAGAGCGTTCAACTCGTCCACAAAGCTATCCGGGTCAGGCAGCAGCTCCAACAGTGCCGCGGTCAGCATATCGCCAGCGGCACCCATGCCGCAATCCAAATACAGTGTTTTCATGATTTTGCCTCCATGTGATTGATCATGCTTGCCAGATACCCTGCGCCAAAGCCGTTGTCAATGTTTACCACAGAAACGCCGCTGGAGCAGGAGTTGAGCATAGAGAGTAATGCGGACAGCCCCTGAAAGGACGCACCGTAGCCGATGCTGGTGGGGACGGCGATCACCGGACAGTCGGCCAGCCCTCCGATGACGCTGGCCAGCGCACCCTCCATGCCCGCGATGGCGATGATGACGCTGGCTCCCATAATGTCATCCAGATGAGCCAGCAGACGGTGCAGCCCGGCAACGCCCACATCATACAGGCGGGTGACGCGATTGCCAAGGACCTCGGCGGTCAGGGCGGCCTCCTCTGCCACCGGAATGTCGCTGGTGCCGCCGGTCGCAACTACGATCCTGCCGATGCCGTCCGGGGCGGGAAGCTCTCCCATAATACCGATCCCCGCCTCGGCGTGGTAGGTGAGAGGGTGAACAGCCTTGATCTGCTCCGCTTTTTCGGGCGAAAGCCGGGTAATGAGAATGACCTCCTGCCCACTGTCCTTCATGGCGGAAGCAATGCCGCTGATCTGCTCGGCGGTTTTTCCGGCGCCGTAAATGACCTCCGCAGCGCCCTGCCGAACCTTGCGGTGCAGATCGACCTTGGCGTAGCCGATATCCTCGAAGGGCTTGACCTTGATTTTTAACGCGGCGTCGTCAACGGACAGCTCTCCGCGCTTTACGGCTTCCAAAATGAGCCTGATCTCACGATTCATCTCGAACCTCCAAATCCAATAAAACCGTGTCGTACCACTGCTTCAGCGTGGCGACGATTTGTTCCCGCGCCTCCACGATATGTGCCAGCTGTGCATCCGGAAGCTGGAGCTTTGCGGCGTTTCCCATCTGCCGGATGCGAAAATCGGTAAAACCCAGAGAGAACAAGTAGTCCTCCGCCTTCTCCGTCCGCGCCAGATCCTCCGGGG
>CAVHKA010000017.1:0-17971 GCA_963636325.1 Agathobacter sp.
TGAAGAACGGCCTGGGCGAGTATCTCAGCAGCATGGGCATGACCCAGCTGCGCATCGCCGAGACGGAGAAGTATGCCCATGTGACGTTCTTCTTCAACGGCGGCGTGGAGAAGCAGTACCCCGGCGAGGATCGGGTGCTGGTGCCCTCCCCCAAGGTGGCCACCTATGACCTCCAGCCGGAGATGAGCGCCTTCGAGGTCTGCGACAAGTGCGTGGAGCGCATCGAGTCCGGCGCCTATGACGTGATCATCCTGAACTTCGCCAACTGCGACATGGTGGGCCACACCGGCGTGCTGGAGGCCGCCATCAAGGCGGTGGAAACTGTGGATACCTGCGTGGGCAAGGTGGTGGACGCCACGCTGAAGATGGGCGGCATCGCCATGATCACCGCCGACCACGGCAACGCCGAGGATATGAAGCAGCCCGACGGCAGCCCCATGACCGCCCACACCACCAATCTGGTGCCCTTCATCCTGTGCGGCGCGGGCAGCGAGCTGCGCACCGGCCGTCTGGCCGACATCGCCCCCACCATTCTGGATGTGCTGGGTCTGGCCTGCCCGCCGGAGATGGATGGACGGACCTTAATTGTAAGATAACTGGCGAAAAGTCTTGCGACTTTTCTGCCAAAAAGGTTTGCGGCCGACCGCGCGCGTCCTTCGGACACACTTGCGGCCGAGAAGAATTTTTCTGACGCACATGTCGTCAGAAAAATGATTGCATTTTTTCGCGGCGTCCGCGCCGCGAACTCTGCGAGGCTTTTGTAGGGGCGGACGACTCTGTCCGCCCCTCAATATACCACAACATATCTCATCATTCCCTCAACTCAGGAGGAACCACATACATGAACATCACCGTCATCGGCTGCGGGCGCTGGGGCTCGCTGATCACATGGTATCTGGACCGCACCGGTCATCATGTCACGCTGTACGGCCGCGCCGGCTCCGCCCGGATGCAGCGGTTTCTGGAAACGCGCAGCAATGACCTGCTGACGCTGCCGGAATCCATCACGCTGTCCACCGACCTCACCTGCGTGAAGGACGCGGAGGTCATCATCATCTCCATCGGCTCCCAGAGCCTGCGGGGCCTGATGGAGGAGCTGCGGGCCATGTCGCCGCGGGACAAGATCTTCACGCTGTGCATGAAGGGTCTGGAGATCGGCACCGGCGAACGTCTCAGCCAGGTGGCCCGGGAGTATCTGGACGATTCCAATGCCATCGCCGTATGGCTGGGGCCGGGCCATGTGCAGGAGTTCTATCGCGGCGTGCCCAACTGCATGGTCATCGACAGTGAGGATCAGCAGGTCAAGCAGCGGCTGGTGAAGGAATTTTCCAGCGATCTGATCCGCTTCTACTACGGCAACGACCTGCTGGGCAACGAGGTGGGCGCGGCGGCCAAGAACGTGGTGGGCATCGCCGCCGGTTTTCTGGACGGCGCGGGACTGGTGACGCTGAAGGGCGCGCTGATGAGCCGCGGCACCCGCGAGGTGGCCCGTCTCATCCGGGCCATGGGCGGCAACGAGCTGTCCGCCTACGGACTGTGCCATCTGGGCGACTATGAGGCCACGGTGTTCTCCCCTTACAGCCACAACCGGCAGTTTGGCGAGTGCTTCGTGCAGGGCAAGCCCTATACCCAGCTGGCCGAGGGCTACTATACCGTCAAGGCGCTGGTGCAGCTGGGAAAGCAGTACGGCGTGGAGCTGCCCATCTGCCAGTCGGTATATCACATTCTCTACGAAAACGGCGATCCCCACGAGGCCATCCGCATGCTGATGGGCCGTGACCTGAAGGGTGAATTCGATAGCTGAAAGCACTCCTTTCACCAAATTCTGTAAAAATGTATAAAATGACCTTTGTTCGTCCAAAATAGGCGGCAGAGGTCATTTTTTTCATTCCGGCCGGCCGCCGGCCGTAACAGGCGGCCATCGGAGACGCCTCCGGTGAAAGGAGAAGCTATGGAATTTATGAAACAGCACCGCCGCGCCCTTTACATCGCGCTGGCGTTGTGCGTGGTGGCCGCCGGTGTGACGGGATATCTGGTAACGCACCGTGAAGCGCCTGCCCAGCAGGCCTCCTCCAATCAGCCTGTCGCCCAGGCCAAGCCCCCGGTGGTCACGCCGGTGAAACCTGACCTGCCCGCGCAGGAGGAGCCGGAGGAGGAAGAACCTCCCGTGGAGGCCGCGGCCCAGCTGCTGCCCCAGGTGGTGTCCCCGCTGGACGGCACCACGGTGACGGTGTTCAGCATGTCGGAGCTTTTGTATGACGAGACCATGGCCGACTGGCGCACCCATGAAGGGCTGGACATTCAGGCGGCCGAGGGTGACGCGGTCAAGACCGCCGCGGCGGGCGAGGTGACCTCCGTCACCCGTGACGACCTGATGGGCACCACCGTTTGCATCACCCACAGCGGCGGCTACGTCACCAAGTACAGCAGCTTGCAGGAGAATCCCCCCATCAGCCAGGGCCAGCAGCTGGCCGCCGGTGACATCGTGGGCTATGTAGGTACTGCCGCCGCCGAGGCCAGCATGGGTCCCCACCTGCATTTCTCCGTGGAGAAGGACGGCACACTCATTGATCCGCAGGAGTATGTAAAATAAAAAACTGGCATGAAATCTTCGATTTCATTGCCAAAGGGATTGCGGCCGGCTGCGCCGTGGAGCGAAGCGGAACAAGTGCCCTTGGGGTACGCGCGTCCTTCGGACACACTTTTCGTAGGGCGCGATGCCCACATCGCGCCGCACGGTAGACACAGCGCTCTTCGAGCGGGCCGATGTAGGCATCGGCCCCTACGAAATGTCCCTATCAAAAAGCAGTCGTTTGTAAAAAACGGCTGCTTTTTTTGCGAAAACCGGGAACTTTTTCCTTTCCGTCAGCGTCACATAAGCAGGAAGATCCAAAATGAAGGAGGTTTTTGCTTATGAAACGTATCGTATCTCTCTTGCTGACGCTGGTGCTGGTCCTGCTTCTGGCAGGCTGCGGCGGTAAAGCCACGGCCCGTGACAGCCCCGCACAGGCCGCAGACAATGACAGCGGCGGCTATTTCCAGCAGAGCAGCACCTCCAACGGTAGCGGCGGTTACAGTAAGGCATATGATGACGCCGCCGAACCGGGCGCCATGGAGGAAAAAAGCAGCAGTGAGGCCCAGACCGCCAAGCCCGCCAAGCGCATCTACACCGGCTACATGGAAATGCAGACGCTGGACTTTGACGCCGCAGCCAGCGGCATTGACGCACTGGTAAGGGAGCTGGGCGGCTATTTCCAGCAAAGCAGCACGTCCAACCGCAGCGGCAGCGGTTATCGCTACGGCAGCTACACCGTCCGCATTCCGTCGGAGCAGTTCGAGACCTTCTTCCAGAAGGCCGGTGCGCTGTGCCATGTGACCTATTCCAACACCAATACCGACGATGTGTCTGAATTCTACTACGATACCGAGGCACGGCTGGAAACGGCCCGCATCAAGCTGGATCGGCTGCAGGAGCTGCTGGCCAAGGCCACCAGCATGGAGGACATCATCACCATCGAAAGCGCCATCTCCGAAACGGAGTGGGATATCGAGAATCTCAGCGGCACGCTGCGGCACTATGACGCGCTGGTGGACTACGCCACCATCAACGTGGAGCTCAGCGAGGTCTATAAGCTGTCCGGGCAGGACGAGGCCGTCACCACCTTCGGCGGGCGGCTGGGCCAGTCCTTCGTCAACGGTCTGAAGGCCGTGGGCAACGCGCTGGAGGATTTCGCCGTGTGGCTGGCGTACAGCTGGGTGTGGCTGCTGGTGATCGCGGCGGTGATCGTGGTGGTCGTGCGTATCGCGCGCCGCAAGGGCGGCGGGAAGAAGTTCTCCCTGAAGCGGAAGGCAAAAGAAGAAAATACGGAACCGAAGGAATGATATAAAAAAGATGACCGGCGCTGCCGGTCATCTTTTATGCTTATTTCTCCGCTTTCCGCTGGAAGAACTTCACGATCTCCACAATGGGGATCACGCAGAAGGCCAGCGCCAGCGCCACCAGATACTCGTTCCACTCCACAGAACCGAAGGAGTGACATAAAAAAGATGACTGGTTTCGCCAGTCATCTTTTTTATGCTTATTTTTCCGCTTTCCGCTGGAAGAACTTCACGATCTCCACAATGGGGATCACGCAGAAAGCCAGCGCCAGCGCCACCAGATACTCGTTCCACTCCACGCTGGTGAAGTCAAAGGCGGTGGCGATGAAAGGCACCTCGCACACCAGTGTGGTGGCCAGCAAACTGCCGATGGCGGCGAAGGTCATCATCTTATTGCGGGTGCGGAGCTTCAGGATACTGCCCCGCTGGGAGCGCATATTCAGGCTGTGGAAGATCTCCGCCATGGACATGGTGACAAAGGCCATGGTGGTGCCGTCGGGGCTGAGACCGCCCGCCGGGATCTCCCACACGCCGGACTCCATGAAGTGGCCGATGAAGAAGGCGGCGATGGTCAGCGCCGAGATCACAAGGCCCTGATAGGCCACATCCACACCCATACCCCCGGCGAAGATACCCGCCTTGGCGTCACGGGGACGGCGGCGCATGATGGCGGGCTCCGCCTCCTCCATGCCCAGCGCCAGCGCCGGGAAGCAGTCGGTCACCAGATTGATCCACAGCAGGTGCACCGGCTCCAGAATGGTGAAGCCCAGCAGCGTGGCCACGAAGATGGAGATGACCTCGCTCATGTTGGAGGACAACAGGAACTGGATGGCCTTGCGGATGTTGTCGTAGATACGGCGGCCCTCCTCCACCGCGCCCACGATGGTGGCGAAGTTATCGTCGGCCAGCACCATATCCGCCACGTTCTTCGTCACGTCGGTGCCGGTGATGCCCATGCCCACGCCGATGTCGGCGGACTTGATGGAGGGCGCGTCGTTGACGCCGTCGCCGGTCATGGCGGTGACATATCCGGCATTGCGCCATGCGTTGACGATGCGGGTCTTATGCTCCGGCTGCACCCGGGCGTACACGGCGATGTGAGGATACTCCTTCTCGAACTCCTCGTCGCTCATGGCGCTGAGCTGCGCGCCGGTGATGGCCTTTTTGTCCTCGGTAAGGATACCCAGTTCCTTAGCGATGGCCACGGCGGTGTCGATATGGTCGCCGGTGATCATGATGGGCCGGATGCCCGCCTGACGGCACTCCTCGATGGCGGCCTTCACCTCCGGGCGCACCGGATCGATCATGCCCGCAAGGCCTAAGAAGCACAGGTCATGTTCCAGATCGTCGGCCTCGAAGGAGGTCGGCTCGGTCTCATAGGTACGCTGGGCGGCGGCCAGCACACGCAGAGCCTTGTCGGCCATGGCCTTGTTGGCGGCCAGGATCTCCGCCCGCTTTTCCTCCGTCATGGGACGCGCCACGCCGCTGTCCCAATAGCTGGTGCAGCGCTCCAGCACCACGTCGGGGCCGCCCTTGGTGAACTGGACATAGCCGTTCTCCGCCTTATGGACGGTGGACATCATCTTGCGGCCGGAATCGAAGGGGGCTTCGCCCACACGGGGCAGTTCATTTTGCAGCCGGGTCTTGGGCAGTCCGCACTTGGCACTCCACGCCACCAGTGCCGCCTCGGTAGGCTCACCGTTGACGGTGCCGTCCTCCGCCAGCGCGGCGTCGGAGCACAGGGCCATGGCGGTGGCGGTGCGGTCACGGTCGGTGCCGTAATCGTCCACCACGGTCATTTTATTCTGGGTCAGGGTGCCGGTCTTGTCGGAACAGATGATCTGGGCGCAGCCCAAGGTCTCCACGGCGGTCAGGCGGCGGATGATGGCGCTGCGTTTGGACATATTGGTGACGCCGATGCTGAGCACCACGGTGACCACGGCGGCAAGGCCTTCCGGAATGGCGGCCACCGCCAGGGACACGGCGATCATGAAGGAGTGGAGCACCACGTCCAGCGTGAACGCACCGGCACGCAGCAGCTGCACGCCGAAGATCAGCACGCAGATCACCAACACCAACTTGGTAAGGATGCCGGACAGCTGGGTCAGCTTGATCTGCAAGGGGGTCTGGCCCTCCTTGGCGTTGGCCAGCGCGTCCGCGATCTTGCCCATCTCGGTATCCATGCCGGTCTGGGTCACCACCATGCGGCCCCGGCCATACACCACGGTGGAGCCCATGTAGACCATGTTCTTCCGGTCGCCCAGGGGCACGTCGCTGGCGTTGTCCCGCAGGTGGATCAGGTCGATGAACTTGGTAACGGGGACGGATTCGCCGGTCAGGGCGGCCTCTTCCACCTTCATGCTGGCGCTTTCCAGCACGCGGCCATCCGCCGGGATGGCGTCGCCCGCCTCCAGCAGCACCACGTCGCCCACCACCAGCTCCTCGCTGCGGATGGTGACGGTCTGGCCGTCACGCAGCACTTTGCTGGTGGCGGCAGCCATCTGCTGCAAGGCTTCAATGGCCTTTTCCGCCTTGCTCTCCTGATACACGCCCAGTATGGCGTTGACGATGACCACGAACAGAATGATGATCACGTCGGCAAAGCTCTCGTTCTGCACCACCGCCAGCACGGCGCTGATGGCGGCGGCCACCAGCAGAATGATGATCATGGGATCGGCCATCTGCTGGAAGAACCGCTTGATGAGGGAATCCTTTTTGGCCTCCGCCAGCTTGTTCCTGCCGTTTTTGGCAAGGCGCTCCGCCGCCTCGGCGGCGGTCAGGCCCTGCTCACGGGAGTCCACATCCCGCAGCACGGTCTCCGCTTGTTCCAGATAATGCTTCATATTGTCCTTCCTCCTGAATACGGGTAGTTTGCCCCGATATGACTGGCTGATAAAGGGCGCTTGTATGTTTCTTCCGCCGTTTTGCCGGCAGCGGAAATGCGCGCAGGCAAGGAAAAGCCCGCCGGGAATACTTTGTGTATTTTCAAGGGCTTTGACGCGGCATGGGCGTATTTCCGCCCGGCAAAACAAAAAAGCGAGCCACATGTACAGTAATAATGCTGTACATGAGTCTCGCTGTCTAAGGTTAAGCCAGGCGTTGCCGCCATGCATGTTGACTTAACTCGCACCCGCGGGTGCGCAACTACTCCCCCATGAGATACACAGGTTTTGAATTGTATGGTGTAGTATACCAAATCTTTTCCCGAATTGCAAGGGAAAACTGCGGTTTTTTGCGCAAAACCGCAGTTTCTTTTCACGCAGAGGCGGTCTCAGTCCGCCCGCTGGCACCGCACCGTCACGCGGGACGTGCCGCCGTAGGTGCAGGTGAACAGCGTCAGGTCAAAGTCCCCCGCCGTCATCTCCTCTACCGCGTCCGGCGGAAGCTCCGCCACCTCCGCCACCTGATACTGCCAGACGCGCCCGTTCATATCCGCGAAGCTGACGCTGTCGCCCGCCGTCAGGGCGGACAGCTTTCCGAAGTGGCGGGAATAGTTGTGAGCGCAGATCACCAGATCGTCCGTGGCGGTGGAGCCGGAATAGCGGCACGGCGCGATCTTCAACCGGTCATAGTCCCAGTCCTCCATCACCGGCAGCTCCAGCCCCAGGGCGGGAATGGACAGATAGCCCACATAGCCGTAGCCGTCCACCTCCTGCCGCGGCATCAGCTCACCGGAGGGCACCGCCGTACCGACGGCCGCCTTGACCTGGGGCAGCACCTCCGCCGCCGCCTGATCCGCGCGGGCGTCCTCCTGCCGGTTGTGCAGCACGAAGACCAGCGCCCCCGCCAGCAGCACCACGCCCAGCGCCATGCACAGCACACCCAGCTTACGTCTCATGGCGCTTCTTCCTCTGGCCGAAGCACAGCCACCAGCCCAGGGCGAACAGCACCAGCCCCGTGCCCGCCAGCACCGGCACCGGCCAGTTCAGCTGCCCCGTCTGCGGCAGGCGGCTGCCGGGCTTGTCCGGCGTGCCCGGCTTATCCGGCGTATTGGGCCTGTTGGGGTTACTCGGCTCCGGCGTGGGCTTGAACTTCCCCGCCGCATCGATGTCATAGCGGTAATGGCCGTCCTCGTTCATGGGCACCGACACCAGGAACGGCGACAGTGGCTCATAGCCGGTGCACCGCTGGGTCTGCACCACCAGATACAGTCCCGGCGTCACCTGAGAGAACACCGCCTTGCCGCCGCTGTTCTTCGCGCCGGCCACAGGCTTGATCTTCTGGGCATCGGCATAGTCCTTCAGCTTCTGGGCCAGTGCCGCGTCCAGCTTGTCCAGCGAGCCGGAGAACGCGGAGAACCCCGTCCCCGTAGTGCTGAAGCTGAAATCGCCGTCCTTTTCCGTCACGGTGCCCACCCGGTACAGGGCGAAGCTGCCGCCGGACAGGGCCTTGCCGTCATATTGCAGCGTCAGGGTGATGGAGCCGGTCTTTTTCAGATCCGGCACCTCGTGCGCCCAGGACGGCACCACCGCCGCCCACAGCAGGGCCGCGCACAGCACCGGCAGTATGAGTTTGTTCAGAAAACGCCTCATGCGCGTTCCCTCCTCATCTTATCTGAATCATCTTTATCGTTTTTATCGTTTCTTTCGGGTGGACAGCAGCAGCGCCGCCAGCAGTCCCAGCAGGATCGGCACGGCCACGATGGGCGCCACCAGCACCGGGTCCACCTGCATGGCGTCCGCCGTGACCCGGACGGTATCCGCATCCGGCTGGTTTTCGACGCGGTGGCCCCGCACCAGCAGCCGGTGGGTATTGATGCCATAGGGGGTACAGGTGACCAGCGTACACAGGTCCTCCCCCTCTTGGATCTTCAGGGCGTCCACCTCCTCCGGCAGCACGATCAGGATCTGATCCACCTCATAGGTCAGCGTCTCGCCCAGGGTCTGGATCAGGAAGATATCCCCCTCCACCAGCTCGTCCAGCCGGGTGAACAGCTTGGCGCTGGGCAGGCCCCGGTGGGCCGACAGCACGCAGTGGGTGCTTGCGCCGCCCACCGGCAGGGAGCTTCCGGCGAGGTGGCCCACGGCGATCTGCAAGACCGCCTCGTTGGTGCCGTGATAGATGGGCAGCGAGCATTTGATCTTCGGGATCTCGATATACGCCATGATACCGGTGCCCGTCACATCCAGCTGGGCCTCATAGTCCGCCTGCTCCTGGGGGGACAGCGTCAGGCTCTGCCCGTTCTGGGCCAGCCGGGCGTTGTAGGCGATGGCGTCCGCCCGCAGCCGCTCATAATCGTCATCGTCCAGCTCCGCCGCCGCCTGCGCGTAGGAGGCGATGGCGCGGGACTGGTGAAAGGAGTTCCAGTAGTCGCTGACGGTGGGATACAGCAGCAAAGAGAGCCCTGCCAGAAAGACCAGTATTAAAATGACCGTAGGCAATTGCTTCTTCATGACAGCGTCCTCTTTGCCGCCGTACCCGGAGGGGGCGTGTTCCCCCTCCGGCGTACAGCGGATAAAATCAGCGGCAAATTATTTGTCGGACTTGCCCATCCGTTTTCTGGTGATCAGCATCACCGCGGCGCCGATGACCAGCACAGAGCCCACCACATAGAAGATGGTGGTGCCGATGCCGCCGGTGGAGGGCAGCGTAGAACCGGCCCTGTTGACGATGTTGGCGGAAATGCTGGTAGACGGCTCACCATTATCAACGGTCACAGTAAGCTTATTCTCTGCCAGCTCGGAACCGTTCT
Source organism: Agathobacter sp. (assembly GCA_963636325.1). Classification (GTDB taxonomy): domain Bacteria; phylum Bacillota; class Clostridia; order Oscillospirales; family Oscillospiraceae; genus Vescimonas. The sequence goes on from CAVHKA010000017.1 coordinate 9,572, forward strand.
TATCGTATTCTGCGGTGATTGTGAACTTCACAGGAGCCTTCAACTGGTTGTAGCCCTCAGGCGTCTTGGTCTCATACAGATAGTAGTCAGTAGCATCGTCCAGACCCTTGATGGTCACATCGCCAGCTTCAATGACATAGGTGGTATTTGCAGTCTCAGTATCCATTGCCACACGATACTCAGTGTTAGACACCTTCACCAGCTTGATCAGGTTATCAGTCTTAGCGGGAATACCGTTCTCGTCACAGTCCATATCAGCAACCTTGAGAGTGCCGTTCTTAGACAGCACGAACTTCGCGCCGGTCAGGGCCTTATTATTCTCGTCAACCTTGTTGATCTCCATCTGGAATGTCCAGTCATAGACCTTGCTGGGAGGCGTAGTCGCCTTATCTTCGCTGTTGTTGGGGTTGTTGCTGTACTCCAGTTTTGCTTCATTCGTGTTATCAGCAGACCCAACTTTCGCATTGCTGTTCAGCACGCCGGTGTAGTAGGTGTAAAGCTTGTCACCCTTCACCATCTTTCCATCGGTAACCGCCTTGATGATATCAATCGTCACCGTGAAAGTGTTGCCGTTTGCAGTCACAGTATAATAATCGGCACTCAGCACTTCCGTATCCTTGACCTTGATAGTCACATCAGAGGCCTTTTCTGCCTTGGAAGTCAGGCCAGCAGACATGGTATCGTGAATGATGTAAGTATAACTGGTGTAGTTGCTGGTGTCCGGCACAGTGCTGATGGTACGGAACTCCACAGTATCACCGATCTGGTTGTCGCCCACGACACCCCATGTACCATCACCGTCATTGTGCTTGATTTCCTTGTTCAGTGTCGGCTTGTCGCCCTTCGGCGCAACTTCCACATTATCTACCACTCTCATGATGTACGCGGTATAGAAATCATCCTGATCCTTCAGAGAATCATCCTGATCCTTCACCAGATAGTAACCAGCCGTCAGATTGGAAATAACATACTTGCCATTCGCCTGCGCGGTGCTTTCGGTCGCCTTAGTCAGATATTGTGCAACTTCTTTCGCAAATGCCTTGGCATCCGCTTCGGTCTTGATGCTTTCAGCCTTGGCCGCGGCATCACCCAATGCCGCCTTTCCCTCATCACTCACGCCATTGCCCCAAATAATATTGGACAGCACCCTTTTGCCATCGGCGTTCGTGCTCAGGTCACCAGCGAAAATCTGATACGCCTGGACAGCACCTTTTTGCCATCGGCGTTCGTGCTCAGGTCACCAGCGAAAATCTGATACGCCTCGTAGGTGTGGCCCGCCGCGGCATTGGCGATGGTGATGCTGTACGTCTCCCCTGCGGCGAATGCCGGGACAGCCAGTGCCAGCGCCATCACCAGCGCCAGCAGCAGAGATGCCAGTTTCTTCATTGTTTTCATGTGTTTGTATCCTTTCATTTTCATGTCATATCGTGTCAAGCCGGAAACTCACGCTCGGGGGCGGCATCCCGCCTCCCTTCGCCGCCGCAGGCCCAGCGCCAGCACGCTGCCGCCCATCAGCAGCAGACCCAGCACCAGATACAGCGCCGCGCCGCTGCCGCCGGTCTCCGGCAGGGCATAACCCGCCGTATTGGTGGCCGTGATGGTCACGTTATCCGTCATGGTAAAGGTAACAGAGCCATCCCCGTTGGGCGTCAGCGTCATGCTGCCGTCAAAGCTGACGGTAAAGCCGTCATAAGCCGCTTCGGTGATGGTCACCGTCGCGCCGCGGGGAATGTCGATGGTCGTGTTCTCGCCATTACCCAGCGTGACAGTCTGCTTGCCCGATGCAAGTCCAGCCCGCTCATAGGAAACGGTAAACTGGAACTTCTGCGTGGTGCTGCTGCCGGAGACTTCCTTTTTCAGCGTCAGCGTCTTATCCACCGGTCGGTTGCGAACCTTCAGCACAATGCCGCTGCTGTCCACTTCGACCAGATCGCTTTGGTTATCCGCCAGCCTCACATTGCCGTCCTTGTCCACCGTAAGGGAGATTTCCCTGTCCAGAATCTTGTGATCGGCAGGCGGCTTGGTCTCCGTCAGCGTATAGCTGCCGGGCATCAGCTCAGACAGCCGCAGGATGCCGCTGCCGTCCACCTCCAGGTCCGTGGTGGTCTCGCCCGGCGAGACGTCGGTCTCCACCGGCACCAGCAGCCACCGCTGGGCGTCTGTTCCGTTTTTCTCCCACAGCTGGATCACGTCACTCTTTGTCGGGTCGCCGCCGCTCAGGTCCATGGCAAACTCCTTACCAGCAATGACCGCCTTGCGGGGCTGGAAGCAATAGCCGTTTTCGTCCGGCGTCAGGTACCATTTCTGACAGTCGTTTGCATCAGCGCTGTTGCTATTCTGCCAGAAATGGATCACCGTGCCCTTACCCAACGTCCCGTTGTCAAGATCCAGCCAACGATTATCGGACTGCAGCTTGAAGCTGTACGAGCCGTCATCCTGTTTGTATACCGCATATTGCTGGTACAGCGCTCCGTTGACCTTCTCCTGCAGCTGCGCTTTGTAGGGATCGGTTCCCGGCTGCTCCTGGCCCACCACATAGTCCGGATTGCTGGCCAGGGCGATGTAATACAGCTTGCTGGTGTCGATGGTGTCCTTGTTCTGCGTCGTGGCGGCGTAGCTGCCATCCGCTTGCTTGATGAACTCCACCGCCTTCTCGCCGGATTTCAGCTGGAAGGTGGCGCCGGCCAAAGGCGTGCCGTTGGTATCCAGCTTTTGCAGCTTCAGTCCCACCTTGCCGACGGTGTTGGTGAACAGCACCGTGTTGGACTCCTGCCGGATGATGGTGCCCTGCGCTGTGTTGCTGTCCGCCCCCGTTTGCAGTATGCCGTTGACAGTGCTGGACACGGTATAGCCGTCCGACGTCGTTTCCGTCACGGTATAGCGGAGGCCGAAGGGCAGGCACCTGATGATGATGTATTCGCCGTCGCACAGCGTAAAATTACTGCCGGTATGGACGACCAAGTTGGTATCACCGATCGGGTTGCCGTCGGCGTCGTACCGGTTATAGGCGTAGTCATCCAGGATCTCATTGCCGTTGACATCATAGAAGCGGATGCTGAAATTAAACTCCTTATTGGGATCAGTCTCGCCCACCAGATGCTTTTCCACCTTCAACTCGCCGGTCTTCTGCTCCAGATTGATGCCGGAGACCGAGGGCAGCGTGAAGTTCATATAGCAGGTGGAGCCGGATGCGCCGCGCTCGGTATAGAAGAAGGTCAGGGTAAATTCCTTCTCACCTTTTTCGTCCCACTGGAGCTTTTCCCGGTCAATGTAGTCCCACAGGTTCACATATTCGCCCACCGAGGAGTGGACGCCGCCGATGTCGCACACCAGCCGGTCATCCAGGAACACCCACATATCATCGTCACCATAGAAAAGGTACTCCAGGGGGCCAACATAGTCTTCCGTCAACGTGAACTCCAGAGCAAAGTGCATGCCGAAGAAGCAGTTGTGATTCTTTCCATCATCGCTGATGGGGAAATAACTGATTGTCTTTGCCCAATCACCAACTGCATTCGTAGCATTTGGTCTGTACTTAATCGGATGAGTGGTATCGCTTCCCTCAAAATTTTCTATTCCGACATACTGTCCAAAATGCGGGTCTTTATTTGTCACAGCATCCATCGGCCAGAAGTTGTTGGTGGCGATGAATTTAGCGGATTCATTTATCCCGTTCTCTGTACCATCATAGATGGTCGAGTCGTTCGGGGACGGGTTAAAAAAGTTTTCCAGGCCGCCAATGGTCGTCTGTGTTTCGTCGTGATTCAACGTGGCGGATGTCAGCGTATAGGTATCACCGACCCGGTTGAACGTTAGGTTGCCCGTGTAAGCATTCTTACCTGTGGCAGCCCCTTCGTTGAACAAACAAGGTGTGGACAGCCATTCATTGTACTGAATGGTTCCGTCCGTATTCAAGCTGGTGACCAACCCAAAGGTACAGCCATTCGCCTCTGGGTTTCTTTTATTAAAGGCGTTTAAATATCCGTTGCTAAACTCAAAATGTCCCATGCCGGTGCCGCAGTTGGCGTTACCAAAGGCCAGCACGTCATTGCCAACATCAGTGTTTTTCCACGACCGTTCTGCTGTTCCATCGGCTTTCTTTCTGCTGCTGTCCCGGTAGTTGGACTTGCTGTTGATACCGGCAACACCAACCTGCGAAACGCCATTGTCCGTACTACTAGTAATATCATAGTCATAGAAGGTCGTCTTGGTGGCAAAGCTCTCGGAACTGGTATTGTAGATCAGGCGGATCACGGTCCCATTGACAATGTTGATCACATTGCTCTGTGCAATTTCCTGTCTGTTTGTAAAGTGAACATCCTGAGGATCATATGCCGTCCAATCAGCAGGATCGATACTGTCAGCACTCTTACCGGATTTAAGTACCCAAACCGATGTGAGCTTATAGCTGTCGTTATCGATCAGCTTATTCACATAGGACGTATTCGGCGCTTTGACGTACTCAAAGTGATTGTCGCTGTACATCTGCGTCAGCTGCTCTACCGTGTCTACGGCATACAGATTGCTGACTTTTCCGTTATTCTGCTGGTACTTTTCCGCATCCGCGGTTGTTTTTCCTGTTTCCTTTACGAAAATATCTTTTGTGGCAGGCGGTGTGCCATTCGTGGGCAGATTTCCTCCGCTGGTGTCAATGACCTTCAGCGAATGTTCCCCGCTCTCCGCAAACCGCGGGATATACGCGTAATACTGCACCGTATAGTTGGGGTTGGGCGTTCCGACCTCCAGCGCCACCACGCCGTTGGATACCGGCACCGTCAGCGTGGGCACGGCGTCCTCCGTCTGCATCAGCACGCTGTCCACCGCTTCCACCTGCTGTTCGTCGGTCTGCCGCAGAACGGTGAATACCACGCCCAGCTCCGCCTCCGGCGCGGCGTCCTCCACCGCGGCCAGCTCCGCCAGCATCGGCTCGATCACAGCGGGCTTGACCTCCACCTCCGCCGTCAGCGTATAGCCGGTGGTGTCCAGCACCTGGCCGCCGCTGAGCAGCGTCACGCCGCGAACGATCATCCGCGCCGTATCATCCGCCGCGCTCCGGGTATCGGCGGCATACGCCGCCGCTTCTTCCTCCTGATTGTCGGCAGATACGCTCTTGCCGTCCGTATAGTCGGCAAAGGGCTGATAGTCCTTGTCGCCCGCGTCCACGGTGGTGACCTCCATGCGGGTATCCTCCGGCAGGACGTTCTCGCCCTCCACATGGAGCCGCATGATGATCTGATCATCCTCATAGGTCAGGTCGCCGCTCCGGGGCGTCAGGCAGCTGTCATCATGGACATGCTCCTTCTTCTGGCAGGTCACCGTGCCGTCCGCGCCGGTGCAGTCCTTGCCATGCCGATGGGACAGCAGGCCGCACTGATACAGGCTGTGCTCCGCCAGCTCCAGCGGCACATAGCCCAGCACCGTCTCGTCGTCCGACAGGTCATAGGTATGGCGCTGCACGCTGTCGCCGTTGTTGCCCTCGATGGTGTGCAGGATCTGATAGGCTTCCTCTTCCTCGCCCACCAGCCGCGCGGCGTCCTCCAGCGACTCCACCAGACCCACATGATCCGCCTCGCCGTCGGCGTCCAGATCGAAGAATACGATATCTCCGGCCTGAGGCGTCTGCTGCGCGGCGTCGCGGAACAGCTTCTGCTCCGTCAGGGCCGTCTGCCAGCGGGGGCAGCTGGACTCATGGGGGACCGCTTCCTCCGGCACGCCGCCGTAGTTCAGGCAGAAGGATACGAACATGGCGCACCAGTCGCCGTAAGCGTCGCCGTACCACTGGCCGTAGCGGGTGATGCCCTTCTGGGCGCCGGTCTCTGTGACGATATAGTTCTTCTCGCTCTCCCGGCAGCCCAGCTGGCTCTGGGCGATGGCGATCACGTCCTCCGCCCAGGTGTCGCTCCGCTCCACAGCGGAGATGCTGCGCTCCCAGATGTCCGCCGTCTCGATATCCGCCTCGGGATCGGAATAACAGGACAGCGTGTGCTGATGTTCCGGCAGCTCGCAGGTCAGGAGTTCCTCATAACACACGTCCGTATGGACGTGTGCGGCGCTGGTTTCCTCCATACCGCAAACCAGCGCCGGCTGCGCCTGGTAGCATTCCGCGGTATGGATATGGCCTTCCTCCTGCTGGCAGGTCAATTCTCCCTGCTCATCATAGCATGTCTCGTCGTGGACGTGCCCGCCCTCCGGCAGCGGGCAGATCAGCACATCCTCCGTCTGATAGCACGCATCCGTGTGCTGATGGGGCTGCGCGTCCTCCTCCTGGCCGCAGATCAGCGTCCGGGTATAGCATGCCTCACCGTGGGTATGCTCCTCATACCCGCAATACGCGGTCTGTTCCAGTGTGATGGCGGGCAGGATCAGCGCGTAGGTGGTGCAGAACACCACCACGCAGGCCGCTGCCGCCAGCACCTTGTGCCAGGTACGCCGCTTGGCGCGCTTATGATTCAGCTCCTTCGCCTGCTGGGGAATACGATCTTCCATCGTTTGATTCTCCCTTTTCTGTCTGTCAGTTGATCCATCCAAACTGGGAAAGCGGCCAGACACGAAACACGATCCGCCCCACGATCTGTTCCTCCGCCACGCAGCCAATGGCCGTGTTGCGGGAGTCCACCGACGTGGAACGGTGGTCACCCATCACAAAGTACCGTTCATCCGGCACCTGATAGGGCAGTCTGATGTTGCAGTCGCCCAGCGCGTGCTCCGCTACATACGGCTCATCCAGCAATTGATCATCGACGAAAACGTTTCCATCCTCATCAATATTGACCCAGCTGCCGGGCCCGGCGATCAGCCGCTTCACCAATATCTTATTGTTGTAATAAAACGCCACGATGTCGCCCTGTTTGAAGTCCGACTGCTTCAGGGATACCACGATATCGCCCTCATCCACCGTGGGCGTCATGGAGCTGCCGTAGATCTGCAGGACCGGAAGCAGCAGCGTGGCCACCAGCACCGCCACAGCCGCCACGACCACCAGGATACTGATGGTGCTGCGCAGGACGCTGTTGTAACGGTGATGATACTGCACCCGCGCCAGCTCCGTCTCCAGCTGCTGCGTGGTCGGCAGCGATTCGATCTGCTTCATTCCGTTTCCTCACCCGGCTTTCGGGACAGCAGGCCCTGCAAAGCCGTCTGCTGCTGAAGGAAGCCCTCCAGCTTTCCCTTTACATCCCGCCAGCACTCGTCGGAATCCTTCTGTGCCTGCTGGACTGTGGCCTCCGCCTCCTTGACCATCTGCTCGCAGCGCAGACGGGTGGCCGCCTCCAAAGCGGCGCACTTTTCCTCCACATGCTCAGACTGGTAGCGGATACTCTCCAGATACTGATCCGCCGCCCGCTGGGCCGCCTCGAACACGCCGTTGAGCTGCATGGACGCCTCAGCGATGGACCCGGCCTCCCGCATATGCAGCTCCCGGTCCGCCAGCTGCTGCCGGGCCTCCTCCAGCTTCTTGCGCAGCGCGTCCATTTCCCGGCTCTGCTCCACCAGCAGCCGCAGCAGCTCGACTCGTTTTAACTTTTGCAGCTCCCGGTCTGTCATACGATCCTCTCCTTGGACAGGGTGCGTCCGGCACCTGTCCGGACACATCCGCTTTTCGCCCTTATTAATAGAAAGTATTCCTGCTTCTGTCAACGTTCTTTCGACATATATCTTCTTTTTTCTTTACTGATTTTTTGGCAAAATTGCCGTTGATACGGCATTTTCCCGCACTTTTCTCTATTAAAAGGAAACACCCGTCTGACGACGGGTGTTTCCTTTTATGTACTGTGATCTTACTTCTTGCTGAGGTACTCGTCGATGGACTTGGCGCCCAGCTTGCCGGCGCCCATGGCCAGAATGACGGTGGCCGCGCCGGTGACGGCGTCGCCGCCGGCATAGACCGCCTCGCGGGAGGTCAGACCGTCCTCGTTGACGATGATGCCGCCCTTCTTGTTGACCTCGAGACCCTTGGTGGTGCTCTTGATCAGCGGGTTGGGGTTGGTGCCCAGAGACATGATGACAGCGTCCACAGGCAGGTCGAACTCGCTGCCCTTCTTCTCGATGGGACGGCGGCGGCCGGAAGCGTCAGGCTCGCCCAGCTCCATCTCGATGCAGGTCATGGACTTGACGCAGTCCTGCTCGTCGCCATTGATCTGGATGGGGTTATTCAGGGTCTTGAAGATGATGCCTTCCTCGATGGCGTGCTCCACTTCCTCGTGACGGGCAGGCAGCTCCTCCATGCCGCGGCGGTAGACCACCCACACCTCAGCGCCCAGGCGCTTGGAGCAGCGGGCGGCGTCCATGGCCACGTTGCCGCCGCCAACCACGGCCACCTTCTTGCCCTTCAGCTCCATGATGGGGGTATCGCTGTCCTCGCGGTAGGCCTTCATCAGGTTGATACGGGTCAGGAACTCGTTG
>CAVHKA010000018.1:0-6720 GCA_963636325.1 Agathobacter sp.
TCTATACCCAGCTGAAGCCTCAGATCCCCGATCTGTCGCTGGCCACGGTGTACCGTAATCTGGCCCGCTTCCGCAGCGATGGCATGGTGCAGGTCATCGGCTGCGTGGATGGCGAGGATCGCTACGACGGCAAGGTCTCCCCTCACGGGCACTTCATCTGCCGTACCTGCGGCGCGGTCATCGACTTGCCGCCCATTCCGGTCAACGCGCCGGATCTGGCCCAGGTGGGCAGGGAGGACGGTTACAGCGTGACCTTCTATGGCCGCTGCAACGCCTGTCTGGCAAAGACGGAAAACAGTTGACAATAGCCGCTTTTCGGACAAGAGCGGCGTCAAAAATAAGAACAAAACAAATATTTAATTATGACAATGGAGGTAATTTACTATGAAAAAGTGGGTCTGTCCTGTTTGCGGTTATGTTCATGAAGGTGATGTTCCCCCCGCTGAGTGCCCGGTGTGCCACGTTTCCGGCGAGAAGTTCACCCTGCAGGCTGAGGAGAAGTCCTGGGCGGCCGAGCATGTGGTGGGCGTCGGCAAGGTGTTCGGCGACAACGTGCCCGAGGAAGTCCGTAAGGAGATCATCGACGGTCTGCGCGCCAACTTCGAGGGCGAGTGCTCCGAGGTAGGTATGTATCTGGCCATGGCCCGTGTGGCCCATCGTGAGGGTTATCCCGAGATCGGCCTGTACTGGGAAAAGGCCGGTCTGGAAGAGGCCGAGCACGCCGCCAAGTTCGCTGAGCTGCTGGGCGAGGTCATCACCGACAGCACCAAGAAGAACCTGCAGATGCGCGTGGATGCCGAGAACGGCGCTACCGCCGGTAAGTTCGAGCTGGCCAAGCTGGCCAAGCAGTACAATCTGGACGCCATCCACGACACCGTCCACGAAATGGCCCGCGACGAGGCTCGTCACGGCAAGGCTTTCGAGGGCCTGCTGAACCGCTACTTCGGCAAGTAAGCACCACGGAAGATAACAAAACAATTGATCATTATAAGAACAGGAGGCAGCATTTAAAGAGGTTGCCTTCTGTTCTTATATGAAATAAGGGGATCAAAGCCGAATAACGATGTTCGCGCATCGGGTGAGGCCCGTCGGGAGTATAGTCTGCCTCACACATGGCCTGCCTGATGGCAGAATTATCTTGACAAAGGGGAAGGCTCCAATTACAATACATCTGAGTCTGCGGAAGCCGTCGCGTTTTTTAGGGCAGCGGGTTAGCTCCGGCTAACCCGAAAACTGGGCGGAAAGCTCAGTTGATCCGGAAGAAGTCCCGTATCCGGTTGACGCCTGCGGCGTCCATGGGATAGCACGCGGCGATGCTGCCGGCTTCCAGATGGAGAATATCCGTGCAGCACTGGCAGATCAGCTCCGGGTCATGGGTGATGACATAGACGGTTTTGCCGCTTTGCCGCAGCTCCTTGAGAAGCTGCGCCGTTTGCGGCATATGTCGATAGTCCAGGCCGCTGGTGGGCTCGTCCAGAAACACCACCGAGCGCTCCGCCGCCATGGCGGAAGCGATGGCCAGCCGCTGCTTCTGTCCGCCGGACAGGGAGGCCGGGTGACGCTCCAGATAGGGCGTCAGGTCAAGGCGGGCCAGAATGTCCTTTGCGGCGGCTTCGTCCTCATCGGCCATGCTGATCAGCACCTCGTCCAGCACGCTTTCCGTAAACAGCTGGTGGCCCACATCCTGCATGACCATATAGCAGCGGTTCAGCCGCTCCCTGGGCCGGAAGGCGATGCCGTCCACCGTCACGGTGCCGCAGCGTTTCTCCAGTCCGCAGAAGCAGCGGGAGAAGGTGGACTTTCCCGCCCCGTTGTGGCCGATGATGCCGATAATGCCGCCGTAGGGGATCTCGGCGTCACCGATATGCAGCGTTTCCGGTGCGTTTTTGTAGGCGAAGCGGAAGTCCCGCAGCGCCGCTGTCTGGCGGCTTCCGGTGCTGCCGCCAGCCGTCAAAGCGCTGAGACTGGCGGCGCGAAGCCCCATGACCTTCCGTCCTCGTCGGGGATGCGGTCAAACTCCGCCTGCGTATAGTCGCCGCGGATGCTGCCGTCCTGCATATAGATGTATCGGTCGGCCACCCCCTGTAAATAGTACAGCCGGTGCTCCGACAGTACTACCGTCTTGCCCAGCGATTTCAGATAGGCAATGACCTGCCGCAGATCCAGGATGGCATCCGCGTCCAGATTGGAGGAGGGCTCGTCCAGCACGAACACCTGCGGCGCCATCATAAAGGCTCCGGCGCAGGCGATCTTCTGCTTTTCGCCGCCGGACAGCTCAAAAATACTGCGATCCAGCAGCTTTTCCAGCTTCAGTGCCGACACCGTATGCGCCAGCCGCCCCAGGATCTCCTCCCGGGGCATGCCCAGATTTTCGCAGCCGAAGGTGATCTCGCTGGTGGTGTCCACGTTGAAGAACTGGGAGCGGGGATTCTGGAACACGCTGCCCACCTGCCGGGCCGTGTCCCACAGGGGCTGCCGGGCCACGTCTTTGCCGTCCACATGCACGCTGCCGGACAGCTTCCCCTCGAAATAGTGGGGGATCAGACCGTTGATGAGCCGGGTCACGGTGGTTTTGCCGCAGCCGCTCTCGCCGCACAGCACCACCACCTGTCCCTCCGGGATGGTCAGGTCAATGTTCCGGACGCCGCCTGCGGCGGCCTCCGATTTGTAGGTAAATGTTACATGGTCCATATGGATCATCCCAGCCACCTGCTTCCCAACGTCAGGGCAAAGCCCGCGATACAGATCAGGATCATAATAATATCCTGCGCATGGAACCCGATCTTGCAGATATCCGTGCGCTTCACCGGCGCGCCCAGACCCCGTGTCAGGGCGGCGGCGGACAGCTCGTCCCCGATCTTCACCACCGAGATCATCAGCGGGATCAGCCGGTACTCCACCATTTTGCCGGGGTGCTTTCCGCCGAAGCGGATGCCCCGCATCCGCATGGCGTCGGAGATGGCGGCGTTTTCCTCACCGATGGTGGGGAAGAACCGGAAGATCACCGACAGAGGAATGACGATCTTCTCGGAAACGTGCATCCGCTTCATGGCCGCCATGAAATCGCTGACCGAGGTGGAGGCGATCAGGAACGCGCCCATCATGATACCGGGCGCGAACCGGGTCATGATGGCGCACACCGCCAGCAGCAAAAACGCGGGAAGGCCCGACAGACAGTACAGTGCCACACGCTCCAGCGCGAAGCACACGGCGTACAGCGCCAGATATTTCAGCGCTGTTTTCCACCGGCCCTCCGTCAGCAGCAGGATAAAAGGCAGCACGCTCAGCACCGGCTTGACGATGTTCATAACGCCGCTGTTGCCGGTAGACAGCATCAGCGACGTTACGGTGATCAGCATCAGCAGCTTGGTGCGGGGATCCAGCAGCAGGCCGCGGCGCTTTGCGGTATAGGTCAGGGTCTCCATCAGGCGATGCCGGCCTTGGCGAAGTGCTTCTTCAGCAGTGCCTTGCCGATCAGGCCGCCCAGCAGCGCGCATAGGAAGATACCGGCGATGACCAGCACAATGCTCCACATGGGCATGACGGACATGACCTTGTCGGCGTACTCCTCACCGAAACCGGCGGCGAAGTCGGCCCAGGACTGCTCTACCATGAAGTACATGGGGATGTAGGTGCCGATCATCCACAGGCTGAACACGCCGTAGCCCAGGATGGTCTTTTTCACGCTGGCGTAATTGCCGGACTTCATGATGAGATCGCCCAGCAGGCCGAATACCACGCCCATGGGAACGCCCCAGAAGCCCATACCGGTCAGGGCCATCAGCAGTCCGGAGAGGATGGCCATGATGGTCACCATGCCGAACTTCTTGACACGGACAGCGAACAGCATGAAGGGGATGCCGGTGATCAGCGTCCACAGCGCGCCCAGGATGGGCAGGAAAATGGGCACGAAGCCGATGGGGATGGCCACGCAGCAGCCCAACACAAAGTAAAGAACGGTGAAAAGACCGATGTTGATCAGGTCTTTTGCCTGCAATTTTTGATTCATCTCGTTACCTCCGAAGCGTTTTGGTTAGTTCACGCTAACCAACGGGTATTATAGCAAGCGCTGTGGGCGGTATCTACCGCCCATTGGACATTTTCGCTCCAAAACGGTAACGGATTCTTAACCACGCAGAAAGGAACCACGCCATGGATACCGCCCAGATCGTCAGACAATGCCGCCGCCTCCCCGGCGTTACCGTCCGGGAGGGTGAGGACTATACCGAGCTTTTGCTGTCCGGCAGCGAGGGCAGCGGCCGCATGCGGTTCATCCCCCTATTCTCCGGTGTGACGCTGGCGCTGATCTCCGTCAACGCATCCTCTTGGCCCGCACCCGTGCTGGAGAACTCCGCGCCGGAGGCAAAGGGTCCGCTGATCGTCAACTACTGCACCCGCGGCCGGTGCGAGCTGGTGCTGAACGATAACAAGAGCGTCTTTCTCACCGCCGGACACATCTCCCTGACGGAGAAGTTCGCCCTGAACGAGTACGTCTATCCCGGCCGGGTGTACGAGGGTATCGAGCTGTTCATCGACCCGGAAACGGTACGGGAGGGCTTGCCGGTGCTGCGGGAGGGCTTCGGTGTGGAGCTGGCGGCCCTGCGGGAGAAATACTGCCCCGACGGCGAGACGTATATTGCCAGGCTCCCCCTGCCGGATACGCTGTCCGGACGGCTGTTCGACGTCTCCGGGACGGAGACCGCCATGGGGACGGTGCAGCTGAAAACCGGCGTCATCGACCTGCTGGCGCTGCTGCTGCACGACCAGCCCCACCCCCGGCAGTTGGTCTATTACACCCGCTCACAGGTGGCTATGGCCAAGCAGATCGAGGCCATCATCACCGGCGATCTATCCCGGCCCCACACGGTGCGGGAGTTCGCGGAGCGGTTCTCCGTCAGCGAAAGCAGCGTGAAAAACTACTTCCGCGGCGTATACGGCCAGAGCATCGCCCAGTATATGACCGGGCAGCGGATGCGTCTGGCGGCCGAGCTGCTGGCCGGCACCCGCCTTTCCGTCATCGAGGTGGCGGCCCGTGTGGGGTATCTCAATCAGAGTAAATTCTCCGCCGCCTTCCGCCGGGCCTATGCCCGCTCACCCCTGGAATACCGCCGCGAAAAGACGGTGCACAGCCTGCGGGAGGAATGACCGCTTGCCGGAAAAACGTTATGCGCCGGTGCGGGATCGCACCGGCGCATAACAAAAAAACCTCACTTCTTCGGAAGTGAGGTTCTGGTGCACGGTACAGGACTCGAATTGACCCGACACCATATCTGTCCGTGTTGTCCGGTATCGAGAAGTACCGTGAGTAAAACCTCGGTCGAGGTGGTTCATGTTAGGCAGCGTTAAAACAGATTACCCAAGTTCATCGTCATAAGGCTAAAAATAAGGCTAAATTTTATGGCCGCGCGGAATGTACCAACGAAAGAATACTCCTCCGAAAAATAGATAAAAATTGTTAACTCTCTTGCTATTAAATTAAATACAAAAACGGACAAGGGTATCTGCGTTCGTTACGGCTGCTGACCGGCGATCATCTCCGCCACCGCCCGCATGGAAATGCAGCCGCGGCGGCTGGCCGTGCGGATATAGTCGAAGGCCTGCTGCTCGGTCATGCCGTCCCGCTGCATCAGGATACCCTTTGCCTTTTCGATCAGCTTCCGGTCCTCCAGCGCCTGCCGGGATCTGGCCACCTGCTCCCGCAGCGCTTTCAGCTCTTCGCTGCGGGCAGCCGCCACCTTCAGCGTCGGGATCAGGATTGTCTCGCTGACAGGCTTGACCAGATACCCGGCGATGCCGAAGTCCTTGGCCTTTTCCACCAGCTGTAAATCGGAATATGCGGTAATGAGAATCACCACCGGCGCAAGATCATGCTCCAGAATGAACCGCGCGGCGGCCATGCCGTCCAGCATGGGCATCTTGATATCCAGCAGAACGATGTCCGGCTGATGCTTCTGGCAGCCCTCGATGGCGGCAAAACCGTCGCCGCAGCTGCAAACGACCTGATATCCGGCGGCTTCCAGCATCTCCTGAAGGTTGGTGCGGATCAACACCTCATCATCGGCAATAAGCACCCGCTCACCACCGGAGGTTGTATGGATCGTGCTCATAGTGACTCCTTTCATCTCAGGTGGAAGCCGAATGTGACCCGCGTGCCCTCAGGGCCGGAGCGGACATCCAGCTGGCTGCCCAGATTATTCTGCACCAGCATATTGATGATGCGGTAGCCCATTCCCGCGCCGGTGGCGCTGCTGACGTCGAAGCCAACGCCGTCGTCCGCCACTGTCAGCAGCGGATAAAGGCTGCCGTTGTTCAGCTCAATGTGGACGTTGCCGTCCTTTCTGCCGGGAAATGCGTATTTATAGGCGTTTTGCAGCAGCTCATTGATGACCAGCGCCACCACGGTGGACACGTCCGTATCCACGGAGATGTCTGTGCCCTGCACGGTGATGTTCAGAGACCGGCCATCCTGCGCCGTCATCTGGTTGAAGTGCTCCCGGATCTGCAGCAGCGTCTGGAAGAGACTCACCGTATCCGGTACGGCTTCGCCCGCCACGTCATATACGCTGGCCACGCTGATGATACGGTTCATGGCGGTGCGCAGACTTTCGGCGGCTTCCTCACCGCAGCGCCGCCGCTGCATGTCCAGCAGACTGTAAATAATGTTCAGGCTGTTCTTGATGCGGTGGTGCGCCTCCTGAATGGAGGTCTTGCGGATGTTTT
>CAVHKA010000018.1:6758-12189 GCA_963636325.1 Agathobacter sp.
CCTGAATGGAGGCCTTGCGGATGTTTTCCGACTGGGTGCGCCGCCGCTTCGCCGTGACATCATGCATGACGGTCACGGTGAAGGCGCAGCCCTCCGCGGTCAGATGCCGCTGCTCGATGCGGTAGAAGCTGCCGCGGATGGAAATAACGGTATCGTTGGCGTAGTTGGGCGGCAGCTCGCCGTGGCAGGCGGTCTTGCGGTACTCCATGCCGAGGATATCGTTGATATATCCATAGTCCCGGTAGATCCGGGCCGCCGTTTCGTTACGGTAGCGGATGATGCCTGTCTCGTCTGTGATGATCACCGCGTCGTGGATGCAGCCGGCCAGCCAATCCACATTGCGCAGATAGGGCCGGAGCGCCAGCTCATCGGCATCCAGCACCGGCTGCTCCTGACTGGCTTCATACTCCGGCTTGCGATACTCCTTTTCGGCGATCAGCGCGCCGATGACGCGGCCATTGTTGTGAATGGGACGGACGGTCTGCACCACAAAGTGCTGCGAGGTGTTGGCCATGGTCACGGCCCGCACCTCCTCGGTTTCGATCCCCAGCCGCAGCGAGCGGAACACCGCCGGCTCGGCATCTTCCTGAATAATGTACCCCACCGTGCTGAAATCATACAGGGAGGGAAGCGCGGATTCCTGCGCCACCACTACCGCCTCGGAGCTGCCGCGGCAGGGACAGTCGATGAAAAAGTCCACGCCGCTCTCGCTGCCGGAGGCCAGACCGGGAAGGCTGACCGCCATCTGCTTGATGCACTGGATGTCCTCATCACTGAGCAGCGTGTGCACATGGCAGAGGTTTTCAATCATTTCAAAGTTCATGTACGGCTCCTTTCACCGCGCTGCATTGATTATACCATATGGCCGCCAGACCGGCCACTCTTTTTTTGGAAAAAAGTGGATATGCGCAAAAGCCGCGACGTAAAAACGGGCGGCTTTTGCGCTGTATAGCGGGAGAGAAAATCATTGTTCCGCAAAGAAACACAGATATTGGCGGACACTTTCATCCACGAAGGCCCAATTATGCTCGCCGGGCCATGTGTGAAATTGATGGGGGATCCCCAGTTCCGTCAGCAATGCATCGTACCGGCAGTTGTCGCCGTAGGTAAAGTCCTCCGTGCCGCAGGTCATCAGGATCTGAGGTACAGAAGCTTGCGTCCGAACTGCGGCGCGGGTCAGCTGAGACAGGTCGTTTTCCGGTAAGCAGGGAAGTTCCGGCCCGTATGCGCTGACAGAGGATTTGCGGAAGGTACGCATCAGCTCCTCGTCGGGGTCGTAATAGGCCTTTTGGCCGGGATCGCGCCAGACACGCAGCTCGGACAGATGTGCTTTGCTGCCCAGTGCCATTGCACCGCAGATTGACATACACTTTCCGAATATCTCCGGATAGCACAGCGCCAGCCGCAGTGCACCATATCCACCCATGGAAAAGCCTGCAATACCGTAATGCTCACGATCCGTGGGGATACGGAACATGGCTTGAACGATCTGCTTCAGCTCTTCGCCGATATAACGGCCATAGGCCAGACCGCAGCGCATGTCGGCGTACAGGCTCATTTCCGCTTCGGGGATCACCAGCGCGATATTGTGCTCCTGCGCGTAGCGCTCCACAGAGCTGTACCGTGTCCAGAAACTGTTGTTGCCCTGTAGACCGTGCAGCAGGATCAGTGTTGACATAGGTTTTGTGATCTGACAGCGAGCCAGATCGTCGTGGGGGAGATAGACATTCAGCGAGGTCATCTTATCCAGCTCGTAGGAATAGATATCGCCGCGGAAAAATGCCATAGTTGTTACTCCTTTTGCTTACATGGGGGTTCCCAACACCAGATGGGGGATCCACAGGGACAGCTCGGGGATGCAGGTGGTCAGGATCAGCGTAGGCAGCCACGCAAACAGAATGTACTGCATGGTGGGCTTGAAGGCCTCGCTGGCCGGGGACTTTGCCACCTGAGCGCCCAGGAACAGCATCGGCGCGCAGGGAGGCGTTACCAGACCCATGCCGAGGTTCACGCCCATAATGGCCGCATAGTGCACCGGATTGACGCCGATGCTCAACGCGATGGGAAGCAGCAGCGGCGTGCTCAGCACGATGGCGCTGCCGTCGTCCATCAGCATGCCGAGGATCACCATGACGATATTAATCATCAGCATGATGATGGCCTTGTTGGTGGTCAGGCTCATGGTGACGCTGACCAGCAGGTCGGGGATGCGCTCAGTGGTGAAGATACGGCTGAGGATGCCGCAGCTCATCAGCATCATGGCAACGGCGCCGCAGCTGTAACCGGCTTCCACCAGCGTTCGCCACAGATCCTTGAACCTCATGCCGCGGTAGATGAGAATGGCCACGGGCACGCAGTACACGGCAGCGACAGCCGCTGCCTCCATGGTGGTCAGATAGCCGCCATAGATGCCGCCCAGCACGATAACGGGCATCAGCAGCGCGGGGATGGCGTGGCCGGTGCGCTTCATCACCGCGCCGAAATTCATGTCCATTTTTTCCGGAGTGGCGTCCTCAATACTCTTGAGGTTGCGCACCTGAAAATGCTGCACAATGCAGAAGAGAATGGCTACGATGATACCGGGTACGATGGTGGCCAGGAAGCAGGCCAGCACAGAGGTGCCGGAGGACCATGCATACAGGATCTGCGCCGCGGAGGGCGGGATCAGCAGGCCCAGCACGCTGGAGCTTGCCAGCAGCGCGGCGATCACGCCGCGGGGATAGCCGCGGTCACGCAGCTTGGGTGCCATGATGGAGCCGACAGAGGACAGCGTGGCGGCGGAGGAGCCGGAGATGGCGCCGAAGATGGCGCAGGTGATGACCGTCACGGCGCCGAGGCCGGTCTTGAAGCGGCCCACGAACTGCTGCACAAAGCCGATCAGCGCGTCGCCGATCTTGCCCTCACGTATGATTGTGCCGGCGATCATAAACAGCGGTATGCACAGCAGCACCAGCGAATTGATCTTATTGTAGCTGGCCGGGATCAGGAAGTCCGGGGAATAGCCCAGCACCAGCACCAGTACGATGGTCACGCCGGAGAAGGCGAAGGGGATGGGGACGCCAACCACCAGGAGAAGAACCAGCAGGATCACTGCAACGATGATCACACTTGCTGCACTCATTGTTCACAGTCCCCCTTTCTCTTTTCGTTACGCAGTTTTTTGCCGTCGGCGATGGCAAGCAGCGTGTCCTCCAGACCGTAGACAAGCGCATAGAACGCCATCAGAATATAACCTACGGACAGCGCCGACTGGCTGACCAGCAGGGGAATTTTCCAAACGGTGGTGTTGGCCGTCCGGGACATGGCGTACAGGAAGAAATCAACGCCCCAGATCGCCAGAACGAGCGTGATCGCGAAGATCAGCCAGTCAACGACAACGCGCGTGACCTGCAGGACACGGCCCTTGAGGAACAGGGGCAGCATATCCGCGCTGATATGCTCTTTTTTATACATGGCGTAAGAACCGCCGATAAAATACAGCCAGCTGGCAAACAGCAGCACCAGCTCGTCGTAACCCAGAAAATCGATCTTCAGCACATAACGGATAACGACCTCTACCACGAAGATCAGGGTAGAGACGGACGCGCATATCACGATGAGCAGTTCCTGTATCTTTTTCAGGATGTTCCAGCCCCGTGATTCGCGGAAATGTAAAAACTTATCAAACATAATTGGGTTCCTCCGAAACAGAATCCATCGGAATGGGGATGGCCCGCCGGAAGCGGAGACCCCGACGGGCCATCCATGTGATTCACTCAGTTCTCTCTGAACAAAGCGGCTTTACCAGCCCATGTCGGCGTAAACGGCAGTCTTGGCGTCCTCGCCGTACATCTCAAAGTCCTTGTCCCAGGTATCGGTACGGACCTTGTCGGCCAGTGCGTTCAGCTCGTCCTGCGTCAGCTTCACGATGGTGATGCCGTAATCCTCGCACAGCTTGACGTTGGTTTCGTCGGTGGTCTGGGCGCGGCCGAAGGAAGCGGCGGACTCCTCAGAGAAAGCCTCCAGCAGAGCGGTCTGGTACTCGGCGGGCAGGGAATTGAACTTGTCCTTGTTGATGATGCCGGAGTTGTTCTCCATCTGCTGGTTGACCAGATACAGGTACTTGATGACATCGCGGAAGCCCACATAGTTCAGCTCGGCGGTGCCGCCCAGCCAACCGTCGCAGACGCCGGTCTGCATGGAGGTGTACAGGTCAGAGTAGGGAATGGTAACGGTGGGGAAGCCCTGGCACTCCATAGCCAGACGGCCAGACTCGATGGCGGGGCAGCGTACCAGCTGACTCTTAGTGGAATTGGGATCGCCCATGTTGTCCACGGGCTTGACCATGCCGACCTGCACAAAGCCCTCAGCGAAGTAGCCGAGGAACACCATGTTGTTTTCGTCGCATTTGCCCTGGATCATCTTGTAGGTGTTGGAGCCTTCGCCCAGCACCTTGGAGGCCTCGTCATAGTTGGTGATCAGATAGGGCAGATAGCCGATCTCGAAGGCGGGGTCATACTGGCCGGAGAAGGACTGGACGGCCATGTCGATGGTGCCCATGCGCACCTCGTCAAACACGGCGGTGTAGTCGCCCAGCACGCTGTCGGAGTAGATGTCCAGCTCCAGACCGCCGTTGGTGGCTTCCTTGACCTTGTCGGCGATGCGGCGCACGGCCTTGCAGGTCTCGTGGTTCTCATTCTGCTGCACGGCAACACGCAGCTTGATGACTTCACCGTTGGTGCTGTTGTCGCCGCTGGGGGTCTCGTTCCCGTTCTGGCCGCCGCAGGCTACCAGAGCCAGCGCCATGACCATGGCAAGGATCAATGCAAGTGCTTTCTTCATGTGTATTCTCCTTTTTTGTTGTATTCAAGCAGTCCGACGGGACTGTTCTTGATGAATGATTACTTTTTGCCGGTCTTGAGGAAGTTGCGGATCTCGGCCACGGTCATGCCGTCCAGCCCCATGCGATCCAGCTTGATGCCCTCGCCGCGCCAGTCACGACCGTGCGCCACGCTGTAAATGCTGATCACGCCGTCCATGGTGGGCGTCGGCACGCCGCACAGCTTGCCCAGTTCGCTCCAGGGCACCAGACCGTTGGGGCAGTCCTCGGTCAGATAACGGTTCCAGATGCTGTCGGGGCCGGTGATGGGGGTCAGCTCAGGAGCGCCGTGCATCTTCTGATAGATGTCCTGCCATTTCAGCACGCCGTCCTTCGGCTCGCAGAAGTCCTCCAGCGGGGTTAGCTTGTAGCCCAGCGCGGCGCCCACGGCCTTGCGCTCGGCGTCGATGGCCCAGTCGATTTTGGCAGCGCTGAAGGTGAAATGCTCGTACATGCAGAACTTGCCGCGCAGATCCTGCTGCTCAATGGCGCCGAAGTTGATCAGGCAGGGGCCGGAGTGGACAGAGGGGTTCACCAGAGACAGGTCGCTCTCCAGAACATCCTCATAGATGC
>CAVHKA010000018.1:12255-17837 GCA_963636325.1 Agathobacter sp.
CATAGGGGCTGATGTCCATAACGTCATCCAGGAACGCCTTGTCCGCGTCAGCGGGGAATACCGCGATGCTGACAGGGCTCTTGCCGGAGCAGAACACGGAGGCCGGGCCGTTGAGGCGGGTGTCGTAGGGCAGGTTGTTGGTCTCCACGATGACGGGGCACTCGTCGCCCAGCACCTTACGGAACTCCAGCGCACCGAAGCCGCCGGGATAGATCAGAATGACCTGCTCCTTGCTGACAAGGCCCTTCAGCTTCTCCGCCACGGCCACATGGGCGGTGGAGGGCGTGACAACGGCGATGTAATCCGCGCCGTCGATGGCCTTGGCCATGTCATCGGTCAGCATCTCGATCTTGCCGCTGCCGCTGACCTCGCCGGTGCAGCGGATCGTCAGCGTGTCGCGCAGTACGCTCAGTCTGCCGATGAACGCGGGATCCTCCCACATCCGCACGCCATAGCCGCGCAGGGCCAGATCGCCCGCCATGGTATGGGCGCCGTTGCCGCCGCCGAGAATTGCAATGTTCTTCTTCATGATGTTTCCTCCTTTAAATGATGCGTGTATATCAGAATGGTTTCCCATGGGGTCACTTGCTTCACCGGGCCCAGTGCATGGCGCGCTGTACGGCCCGCTCCCACTGGCTCAGCAGGTGTTGCCGCTGATCCTCGCTCATGTGCGGCTCATAGCACTTCTTCATCTGCCCGCCGGCCACACCGTAGGGGTCGGGGAAGTCGCCATGTCCCAGCGCCGCCAGCCGGGCCGCGCCCACCGCCGTGGTATCGAACACTGCCGGGACCTCCACAGGGATGCCCAGAATGTCCGACTGGAACTGCATCAGGAAACGGTTGCAGACCATGCCGCCGTCGACCCGGATGCGCTCGATGGGGATGCCGCTGTCGGAGCGCATGACCTTCAGATTGTCGCTGACCTGATAGGCGATGCTCTCCAGCGTGGCGCGCACGATCTGCTCGCGAGTGGTGCCGCCGGTGATGCCCACCATAGTGCCTCTAGCGTATTGATCCCAGTGGGGCGCTGCCAGACCGCTGAAGGCCGGCACGAAGTATACGCCGCCGTTATCCTGCGTCCGCAGCGCCATGGCCTCCGTGTCCGCCGCGGAGCGGATCAGTCCCATCTGGTTTTTCAGCCATTGAATGGCGGCGCCCGCCACATAGATCCCTGCGTCCAGCGCGTAGGTCGTCTCGCCCCGCAGCTGCCATGCGATAGAGGTCAGCAGCCCGCTGTGGGAGGTTACCGGCGTCTTTCCGGCATTCATCAGCATAAAGCAGCCGGTGCCGTATGTGACCTTGGCGCTGCCGGGGGTAAAGCAGTTCTGCGCGTACAGCGCGGACTGCTGATCTACGATCAGTCCGCAGACGGGGATAGACACGCCGCCGGTATATCGCGGCAGCGTCGTGCCGAAGTCTCCAGCACATTCCCGCACCTGCGGCAGTATTTCTTCCGGAACGCCCAGCAGATCCAGCAGCACGGTATCCCACCGCTTTTCGTGGATGTTGAACAGCATGGTACGGGAGGCTGTGGCGCAGTCGGTCACATGCAGAGCGCCGCCTGTCAGCTTCCATACCAGCCACGAATCCAGCGTTCCCGCCAGCAGCTGCCCCTTTTCGATCTTCTCACGCACCTGCGGCACGTTGTCCATGATCCATTGCAGCTTCGTGGCGGAGAAATAGCCGTCCACGATCAGCCCGGTGCGCTGCTGGATATCCTCCCGGTGCTGCTGTGCCAGCGCGTCCGCCGCGGTGGAGGTGCGGCGATCCTGCCACACGATGGCGGGATATACCGGTTCGCCGGTATACCGGTCCCACATCAGACACGTCTCTCCCTGATTGGCAAGGCCGATGCTGCGGATCTGCTCCCAGCAGACGCCGGCGTTCCGCATGGCCTGCTCCGCCGCTTTCAGCAGACTGTCAAGGATCTCCCGCGGGACGTGCTCCACCCAGCCCGGCTTGGGAAAGAACTGCCGGTGTTCGTGGTAGCCTCTGGCCACCACGCGCATGTCACGGTCCAGCAAAAGGGCGGTCTCACCCGTTGTGCCCTGATCTAATCCCAAATAGTAAGCTTTCTCCATAACTACCTCAGTCAAGTGAAAAAATAAAAAGCAACGCAGTCCTTCCCCTCAATCAGAGAAAGGTGCGTTGCTTCGTCGCAACTTGTTTGTAATTCAGCTCACAAACATCCATATGTTGTTATTTGTTGAAAAAAGTGTATCAGCAGGGATTTCGTTTGTCAAGGTTTTCAGGCAAAGTTCTACCAATTTCCAAAAATCCGCTGACAGAAATGGTCAAAATAGACAAAATCAGCGCCGCTTTACGGCGAGCAGCGCTGAAGTGCCCGGTTTTCTTACATTGTATCTGCTTCTGTATTCACGATATGCACTTGAACGCCCATATCGGAAAAAGGCTTATACAGCTCCTCCGGCGTACCGGAATCCGTGATCAGATGGTTCAGCCGGTTGGCCGGGCAGATATTATACATGGCCGTCACGCCGAACTTGCTGTGATCCGCAATGCCGATCACGCAGTCCGCCTTCTCCACAAAGATCCGCAGCAGCGCGGATTCATCCATCCGGTAATCCGTCAGGCCCCGCTGGGGCGTAATGCCGCCGATGCCGATGATCAGCTTGTTGGCGTTAAACATGTTCAGATTCTGCATCGCCGTAATGCCGGAGGTGGAGAAATCATCTCCCCGCAGGTGCCCGCCCAGACAGAACACGCTGATGCCCGGACAGCCCGCCAGCTCCATTGCCACCGGCAGTGAATTGGTAATGACCGTCAGCTCCACCCTCTGCCGCAGCTGGGAGGCGATCTCCAGCGTCGTGGTACCCGGCGCGATCAGCACCGTGTCGCCGTCGCAGATCAGATCCGCAGCCGTGCGGGCGATGGCCTGCTTTTCCGGCGTATGGATCTGGCGGCGGAGGGTATAGGCGGACTCGCTGACCAGCGGCTGTGTGCTGACGGCGCCGCCGTGGATGCGCCGCACCAGTCCGTCCTTCTCCATCGCCTCAAGATCGCGGCGAACGGTCTCGGAGGATACGCCGAACCGTGTGACCAGCTCCTGCACATTGACAAAGCCCGTGCTGCGGAGCAGTTCCTTGATACTTTCCCGTCTTACCTGCTGCATAGTGTATGACCGCCTTCTGACTGTTTTTCAAAGCCGCACTTCTGCGGCTTTGGTGTTTTTCTCACATCATTATAACGGAATACGTTTGAAAATGCACCTCCATTTTTTCTTTTTGTGAAATTTTTTATGCGCCGCCTGCTGAAATCTGCGTTTTGCCACATTTTTGCGTAATCCCTCTTATTATCTACCGCTCTATTTCCACGATATCGCACATGATGTGAGTGTATTTATTGTTATTTGCAGAAATATCCACAAATAAATGTTGACAAACCAACATTACGATGCTACTATAAGGCTGCCGGTGCGGGAAAACAATCGCTGGCGCATCGGACTTTAATGAAAGAGAGAATATAAAAAAGATGAAATCTCTGTTGTTCAGTCCCGGCCCCGTTATGGTAGAAGCTCCCGTCCGTGAAGCGCTGATGCATTATGACATCTGCCACAGAAGTCCCGAATTTGAAGAAATGTTTGCCGGCCTGCAAAAGAAGATCAACCGCCTGTTTCAGGCGGACGACAGCTATGAGTCGCTGGTAGTCTCCGGCTCCGGCACCTCTGCCAATGAGACCTGCCTCAGCTCTGTGTTCAAGGGCGACGATATGGCCCTGCTGCTGAACAACGGCGAATTCGGCGGCCGTCTGGATGAGATCCTGACGAAATACAATGTCCCCACCGTGCGTCTGGAGTTCGGCTGGGCCAATATGTATGATCTGGAGAAGATCGAGGAAGCCCTGAAGGCAAATCCCCGGATCACCTTTATCTGCATGGTGTTCCATGAGACCAGCACCGGCATGATCAACGCCGTACACGAAGTGGGTCAGCTGGCCAAGAAGTACGGTAAGCGCCTGTTTGTGGACTGCGTCAGCGCCGCTGCCGGACAGTTCATCGACGTGGTCAACAACAATATCGACATCTGCACCAGCGTGGGCGGCAAATGTCTGGGCGCCTTCCCCGGCGCTGCATATATCTGCGCCAAGCGCGACCTGCTGGAGAGCGTGCCTGCCGAGCAGGGCAAGAATGTCTATTTGAATCTGGGCAAGCACTATGCCATGGCGAAGAAGTGCCATCAGACTCCCAACACCCCCAATGTTACCCTGTTCTGGGCGCTGGATGCTGCGCTGGACTGGACGCTGGATCGTGAGACGCTGGCCGGCCGTATTGCCCGCTATCAGGAGTGCGCCAAGATCCTGCGTGACGGCATGCGCGCCATGGGTCTGAAGTTCCTGCTGCCGGAGGAGCAGATGTCCAACACCGTGACCTCCGTTTTCCTGCCCGAGGGTAAGGACGTGACGCAGTTCGTGCTGGAGCTGGCCAATGCCGGTTATACCGTATATCCCGGCAAGGGCAAATATCTGGCCATGAATATGTTCCAGGTGGCCAATATGGGCGCCATTTATCCCGATGACTGCTGTAAGTTCCTCGAGGTCCTGAAGCAGCACATCTGATCCCCATGAACGCTGTACCCGCTCATCACCGCAGATGAAGCGCCATTTCTTCTCTATTCTCTTCCAATTTGTTCCGCGCTCATGAAAGACAGGCGCAGAACAAGAAAGACAGGCGGCCAAAAGCCGCCTGTCTTTCTTTTGATGGATAATGTTATTAACGAACACAAAGGGGCCAAAAATCGTAAGATTTCAGGCCCCTTTTGTACGCTGTGAGAAATGTCGAGACGTTTATCTTTCTGCGTTTTCTTCTTCGGCGGCGGTTTGTACCATTCGTAGCTTTACACCGAGTTGATTCAGTTCATCGCGGCAAGCTGCGCTGATACCCTCGTCAGTAACCACCATGTATATATCGCTGATGGGGCAAACGATGGACAGCGCATCGGAGTTGAATTTATGGCTGCTGGTCACCAGAACGGTTTTAGCGGCATTCTTTACCATGACGCGGGACACTGCGGCACCCGGCTCGTAGTAATCAGACAAACCGTGGGCCGCAGTGACGCCGCCGCAGCCAATAAAGGCCCAATCGGCGCAGAACTCGCCCAGCATATCGACTGCGAACCGGCCGGAGATGGAATGTTCGTTGCTGTCCAGGATCCCACCCAGCACATAGATCGTGTTGCCGCTGCCAGCAAGCTCATTGATCACGGCCAGCGAGTTGGTCAGCACGGTGATGTTGGTCAGGTGATGCATGTGCCGGGCGACCTCCAATACGGTTGTGCCAATACCCAAAAACACGACCTCGCCGCTCTGGATCATCGAGGCGGCCAGCTTTCCGATGGTCTGGATCTCTGCCCGTTGTGTGGGGCGAGTATGGGACTCTGCGCTCCGACCGGCCAGCAGCGCGTCCTGCTCCATCAGAATAGCTCCGCCGTGAACGCGGCGTACCAGATTCTGATCCTGCAAAATATCCAGATCCCGCCGGGCTGTCAGATTAGAGATGCCAAATTGCGTGGCAATATCTGAGATCTTGATGATCTTTCGCTCCCGCAGCATATCCAGAATAATGG
>CAVHKA010000019.1:0-17180 GCA_963636325.1 Agathobacter sp.
TGATCTTGCCGATCTCGACCTTGGTGTACGGCTGACGATGACCCTGCCGTTTGCGATAACCCTTCTTGGGGGTGTACTTGAAGATACGGATCTTCTTGCCCTTGCCGTTCTTCACGATGGTGGCGTCCACCTTCGCGCCCTCCACCACGGGAGTGCCGAACTTGGTGTTCTCGCCGTC
This sequence comes from Agathobacter sp., assembly GCA_963636325.1. Classification (GTDB taxonomy): domain Bacteria; phylum Bacillota; class Clostridia; order Oscillospirales; family Oscillospiraceae; genus Vescimonas. Next base: position 179 of record CAVHKA010000019.1, read on the forward strand.
CACGATCGCCAGCACCTGGTCAAACACCACGGAAGCGCCAGCCTCGGCGTCCAGCTTTTCGATAAACAGAGTGTCGCCCTCAGAGACGGCGTACTGCTTACCACCGGTCACGATAATAGCCTGCATTACTTGTTGCACCTGCCTTTCCTTTATTACGGACTCGCTGTCGGGGGCGTTTGGCGAAAGCCAAAACTTTTGACCCATTCAAAGCGGCCTTACTAGTATAACAGCGGAAAATCCCTTTGTCAACAGAAATACCGGGATTTTTTGCGAAAAAACGGACTTTTTCCCTTACTCCGGATAGACCAGCTTTTCCACCGTCCAGCCGTCCAGAATACCGGCGTAAAAGGCGCAGCACTCCCGGGCCAGCGCCACATCCAGGTTGATATAATTTCCACATTCGCGGGAGGACTTGCCGGGCATGGGACCTTCCCACGCCGCGCCCTGGGCAAACACCTGCCGCAGCAGGTCGATGGCCTGCGCGTCGGTGATCTGTGCGCTGTCGAACAGGAAGTAGAAGCCCGTCTGGCAGCCCATGGGGCCGAAGTAGATGACCGCGTCCTTCTGCTCACTGTTGCGCAGGGCGGTGGCAATGATGTGCTCCACCGAGTGCATCTGGGCGTTGGTCAGCAGGTCGCCGGTGTTGGGCTTCTTGAAGCGCAGGTCAAAGGTAGTGACGCTGCCGTCCCGGCGGCTGAGATACAGCCCCGGCGTCAGCACGTCGTGGTTCACGGTAAAGCTTGCGATACGTTCCATGGTTCAGTCCTCCAGATGATCCACCAGGGCCATGACGGCGGCGTTCAGATCCCGCATGGCGGTGGGGAAATTAAAGTTATAGTCATGCTTGCTGGTCAGGCAGTCGGATACGGATTTCAGCGCCATAAAGGGTACGCCGCAGCGATAGCACACCTGCGCCGCCGCGCCGCCCTCCATCTCGCACAGCAGGGGGTGGAAGGTGTCCCGCACCCAGTCAGCCCGGTCGCCGGGGATGCCGAACCAGTCGCCGGTGGCTACCGTGCCGGTGCGGTAGGGATAGCCGGTTTTGTCCATGGCGGCCTTGGCCTTTTCCAAATCGGCGGTGGGGAAGTCCACCCGGTTGACGGTGGACACCAGCCCGATGGGGTCGCCTACGCCGGTGGTGTCTACGTCGTGCTGGACGAACTTCTCCGCCAGCACCAGCGTGCCGATGGGCACCTCCTCAAAGCAGCCCGCCACGCCGGCGTTGAGGATCAGATCGGGGTGATAGCGCTCGATCAGCAGCGCGGCGGCCATGGCGGCGTTCACCTTGCCCACACCGCCGCAGCAGGCGATGACGTTGGGGCGGATGCGGTAAAAGGACACGCCGTGTACCGTCTCCACGGGCTCGGCCCCGTGGATGAGACTGTCGATCTCCGACGGCATGGCGTAGAAAAGGGCGATATTCATAGGTACAGACCTCGTTTCGTTATGCTGCTCCTATTGTAAATATGGCGTGGGGCAAATGTCAAGTTGCATTTGCCTGCCGCATGGGGTAAAATGAGAGAAAAACGATTGGGAAAGGAGTGCCATCTATGACCGTTGCGGGGATCATCTGTGAATTCAATCCGCTCCACAGCGGTCATGCCTACCTGATGGCGCGGCTGCGGCAGCGTGGCGCGGATGCCGTCGTCTGCGCCATGAGCGGCAATTTCGTCCAGCGGGGCGAGCCTGCGCTGGTGAACAAGCTTGCCCGCGCGGAGATGGCGGTGGCCTGCGGCGCGGATCTGGTGCTGGAGCTGCCTACCCCATGGGCCATGGCTACGGCGGAGACCTTCGCGCGGGGCGGCGTACAGCTGCTGGCGATGGCGGGCTGTACCCACATCGGCTTCGGCAGCGAGTGCGGAGACGCCGCGCTGCTGGAAAGTGTGGCGGATACGCTGCTGTCTCCCAATTTGCAGGTGGATATCCGCACGGAGCTGGCGGCAGGCGTCACCTACGCCGCCGCCCGGCAGAAGGCTGTCGAAGCCCGTCTGGGCGATGCCGCGTCAGTGCTGCGCCAGCCCAATGACACATTGGCGGTGGAATATCTGAAGGCCTGTCGCCAGCTAAAGGTTGACATAACGCCAACTGTGGTGCGGCGGGTCGGCGCTGGACACGACGGCGCTCCGTCGGAGGGCTATGCTTCCGCCACCTATATCCGCCAACTGGTGCGGCAGGGAAATGCGGAAGAAGCCTTTTCCTTCATGCCGGAGGCCGCTGCGGCGGTGCTGGCTCGTGAGCTGGCGGCGGGCCGTGTGACGGACAGCCGCCATGTGGAGCGGGCCATTCTGGCCCGCCTGCGGCAGATGTCGGAGGCGGAATTTGCCGCCTATGACGGCGGCGGTGAGGGCCTGTACCACCGGGTATACGGTGCGGTGCGCCGCTGGGCCACGGTGGAGGAGCTGCTGACGGCAGTGAAGACCAAGCGCTATCCGGCGGCCCGTCTGCGGCGGATGGTGCTCGCGGCGTGGCTGGGACTTTCCAAGGTGCCGGAGACCGTACCCTACGCCCGTGTGCTGGCGGCCAATGAAACGGGCCGTGCGCTGCTGCGGCAGATGCGAAAGGCGGGGCAGCCGGTGCTGACCAAGGCGGCGGATGTGGCGGCTCTTGGCTTGTCTGCGGAAGAGTTGTTCCGGCGGGAGGCGGCGTATACCGATCTTTATACGCTGGCCTACGATGACCTGACCCAGTCCCGCCCCGGCAGCGACTGGCGGCTGACGCCGGTGATGAAAAAATAAAACGTGAGGAAATCTTTCCTCACGTTTTATTTTTTCATTGGCCCTGATTCTTGCGGTGGAGGCGGATGCGATCCGCGATCATGGCGATGAATTCGCTGTTGGTGGGCTTGCCCTTGGCGCTGTTGACGGTATAGCCGAAATAGCCCTGCAAGGTCTCCAGGTCGCCCCGGTCCCACGCCACCTCGATGGCGTGGCGGATGGCGCGCTCCACCCGGCTGGGCGTGGTGTGGAACCGCTTGGCCACCTCCGGGTACAGCACCTTCGTCACCGCGTTGATGGCGTCCATGTTCTGCACCACAAGGATGATGGCCTCCCGCACATATTGATAGCCCTTGATATGCGCCGGAACACCTACCTCATGGAGGATGGCCGTTACCTCGGCCTCCAGCGTTGGCAGCGACAGCACGCTGCTATCGTGGGTGGCCTGCCGGATGCGGTCCAACAGCGAGTCCATGTGGGCCGGCTTGGGAATGAAGTACCATGCGCCCATCCGCGTCAGCTCCTGCACCATGGCCTGACTGCAAAAGGCTGACAGCACGATGCATTTGATCTCCTTGGGGATCCTTTGCAGCAGGCTCATGCCGTCCAGTCCCGGCAGGATCATATCCATCACCACCACGTCGGGTTTTGCTTTCTGGATCAACTCCCACGCTTCATCGCCGTCGCCGGTATCGCCTACGACCTGGAATTCTCCGGTCTCCTCCAGCGTCCGGCGCAGCAATAATCGAAATTCCTCGCTGCTATCGGCCAGCAGTATTTTCGGGATGGTTTCCATCGCTTCTCATTTCCTCTCTCCAAAAATTGGGCGCGTTTCGTGATATTCCATGCATTGTCGCCCTGCTGCATAACAAATTAACAGAATATACCAGCGTTTTCAAGCTATTCCTGTCGATTCCTCACAACTTTCGCACGATGTTATTCGACAGGGGAACCAACATTTGGAAAATTTGCGCCGCGAAACACAAAGAAAAAAACTCCGTTGGGGACTGGAAAAGCCCCGGCGTATCGCTTATAATGAAACCAATACAAGATATCATGAGGTGAACGATAGATGGAAGAAATGCGCAGTTTTGGCTATATCTGCCCCAAATGCGGCAAGGCGGTGCTGGGTAGCCGCAGCGCCTTTGCCTTGCAGGCGGCCGCCGCCCGCATCACCTGTGAGTGCGGTGAAAGCGAGCTGGAGATCCAGACCGACGGCATCAAGTTCCGGCTGTGGGTACCCTGCGGCCTGTGCGGCGGCACCCATCAGGCGGAGGTGGACGCGAACGCCATCCTGACGGGACGGGGCGTGGGCCTGGCCTGCCCGGAGACGAAGCAGCTGTGCTGCTATGCCGGCGACACCGCCCAGGTGCAGCACGCCATGGAGGAGCTGGCCATCCGGGCGGAGAAGGAAAAATGCGAGGAAAAGGAAGCCTTTACCGACAACGTCATTATGTACGAAGTCCTGTCGGAGCTGAAGGACATCGCCGCCCGAGGCGGCATCCGCTGCTCCTGCGGCAGCACGGAGTACGGGATTCAGGTACACCGTGACGCGGTGGACCTCATCTGCCGCCGCTGCGGCGGAAAGCTGCGGTTGCCTGCCGGAACGGACGAGGATCTGGATCGCCTGTGCTGCCAGATGACGCTGACTATCCGGGGTGCGGAATGAGCGGCGTGATCCTCTGCTTCGCCCTGTTTCTGGGCGCTATGGTGGCCTGTCTCATCACGGGGCAGAGCTTCCTGTGGGCGCTGCTGCTGGGCCTGGTGCTGTTTGCCGTCCACGGTCATAAGCAGGGCCACAGCCTGCGGGCCATGCGGGACATGGCCTGGTCCGAGGGCCGCAAGGTGCTGATCGTGCTGCGGATCTTCGTTTTTATCGGGGCCATCACCGCCCTGTGGCGGGCCAGCGGCACCATTGTATTCTTCATCTACTACGGCGTGCAGGCCATCTCCCCCAAGCTGTTCGTGCTGGTGGCCTTCCTGCTGACGGCGCTGATCTCCTATGCCCTTGGCACCTCCTTCGGCGTGATCGGCACGGCGGGCATCGTGCTGATGGCGCTGGCCCGTTCCGGCGGCGTCAGCGAGGCGGTGACGGCGGGCGCTGTCCTGTCCGGCGCGTACTTCGGTGACCGGTGCTCCCCCGCGTCCTCATCCGCCGCGCTGGTGGCGGCGGAGACGGAAACGAAGCTGTACGACAACCTGCGGAACATGTTCCGCACCGGTGCGCTGCCGGTGCTGCTGACCATTGCCGTTTACGCCCTGCTGTCGGTGCGGCACCCCATCACAGCGGTGGATGAAAGCCTGTTGCAAGCCCTGCGGGACAGCGCTGTCATCTCCTTGTGGGCGCTGCTGCCGGCGGTGATCATGCTGGTGCTGCCACTGGTGAAGATCCCGGTGATCCTCAGCATCGCGCTGAGCGTGGCGGCGGCGGGCGTCGTCAGCATTTTTGTGCAGGGCATGAGCCTGTGGGAGATGCTGAAAACCGCCGTACTGGGCTACTATCCCGCCACGGGGCAGCTGAAGGACATTCTCTCCGGCGGCGGTATCGTCTCCATGGCGAAGCCCGCCGCGCTGGTGTTCACTACCGGACTGCTGGCGGGCCTGCTGGACGGTATCGGCGTGCTGAAGGGGGCCACGGGTCTGGTGGAGAAGCTGGCGGGCCGCTGTGGCCGCTTTGCCGCGTCGGTTGTGGTGAGCCTTGGCGCGGGTATGATCTTCTGCAACCAGTCGGTGGTGATCGTCATGGGCAATCAGCTGCTGCACCGCAGCTATACCGAACGCAATGAACAGGCGGTGGATATGGAGAACAGCGGCATCGTGCTGTCGGCCCTGATCCCGTGGAACATCGCGTGCAGTATCCCGCTGGTGATGCTGGGCGTGGACGAGCGGGCCATTCCCTACGCCGTGCTGCTGTATATGATCCCGCTGGTGTACGGTCTGACCAAGCGGTGGGTCTACCCTGCCAAAAGGCAGGCAACGAAGGAGTAGTTTATGATCTCTCTATTGGCAAAATGGTTTATCCCCCGCCGCGAACAGGTGGCGGACGGCGCGGTGCGCCGGGCATGGGGCGCGCTGTGCGGCTTCGTGGGCATTGGCCTGAACCTGCTGCTGTTCGCCGGAAAGCTGGCGGCAGGCGCTCTCAGCGGCTCCATCGCCGTGACGGCGGACGCCTTCAACAACCTGTCGGACGCCGGCTCCTCGGTGGTGACGCTGCTGGGCTTCCGGCTGGCAGGCAAAAAGCCCGACTCGGATCATCCCTTCGGCCACGGGCGCATGGAGTATGTCTCCGGCCTTGTGGTAGCCGGTCTGATCCTGCTGATGGGCGCGGAGCTGGTGAAAACCTCCGTGGACAAGATCGCCCATCCGGAGGCAGTGACCTTCTCCTGGCTGGCGGCGGCTATCCTGCTGGTCTCCATCGCCGTGAAGCTGTATATGTACATGTATAACAAGGCCGTGGGCAAAAAGATCGACTCCGCCGCCATGGCCGCCACCGCCGCCGACAGTCTCAGCGACACGGTGGCTACCGCCGCCGTGCTGCTGTCCATGATTGTGGGAAAGCTGGCCAATGCACAGCTGGACGGCTGGGTGGGCCTTGTGGTGGCGCTGTTCATCCTATGGTCGGCGGTACAGGCCGCCCGCGACACTATCAGTCCCCTGCTGGGACAGGCTCCCGACCCGGCGCTGGTCAAGGAGATCGAAGCGCTGGTGATGGCACATGACACCGTGGTGGGCGTCCACGATCTGGTGGTGCACGACTACGGCCCCGGACGGCGGATCATCTCCCTCCACGCGGAGGTGCCCGCCGACGGGCAGGTGCTGGCGCTGCACGACGTGATCGACAACATCGAATCGGAGCTGGCCCGCAAGCTGCACTGCGAGGCGGTGATCCACATGGACCCTGTGGTGGTGGGCGACCCGATAGTGACGGCACTTCGGGAGCAGGTGACGGCGCTGGTCAAGACCATCGATCCCCGCATCACCATCCACGATTTCCGCATGGTGCTGGGCCAGACCCATACCAACCTGATCTTCGACGCGGTGATTCCTTTTGACGAGCAGTTGACCCGGCCGCAGGTGGCCCAGCGCATCTGCCGTCTTGTAGAGGATATGGACGGCCATTACCGCGCCGTGGTGAAGATTGAGAATTCTTATGTAGATTAAGGAGGTATCCCCATGGACGAGCAGATCCGTAAACTGAAAGAGCTGGTGGATGGCAGCAACAACATCGTGTTTTTCGGCGGGGCGGGCGTTTCCACCGAAAGCGGCATCCCCGATTTCCGTAGCGTGGACGGATTGTATCACCAGAAGTTCCGCTATCCGCCGGAGACCATGCTGAGCCACAGCTTTTACATGGCCCACAAGGCAGAGTTCTATGAGTTCTACCGGGCGAAGATGTTGGCCCCCGACGCCCAGCCCAATGCCGCCCACCGCAAGCTGGCCCAGTGGGAGCAGGAGGGCAAGCTAAAGGCGGTCATTACCCAGAACATCGACGGCCTGCACCAGAAGGCCGGCAGCCGCGAGGTATTGGAGCTGCACGGCAGCGTCCTGCGGAACTACTGCGAACGGTGCCACAAGTTCTACGGGCTGGACGCCATCCTTCACAGCAGCGGCGTGCCCAAATGCACCTGCGGCGGCGACATCAAGCCGGACGTGGTGCTGTATGAGGAGGGGCTGGACGAGGACGTGATGGACAAGGCCCTGCGGTACATCCATAACGCGGATATGCTGATCATCGGCGGCACGTCGCTGGTGGTGTATCCGGCGGCGGGTCTGGTGCGCTACTACCGGGGCCGCAAGCTGGTGGTCATCAACAAGGGTACGGTAGACGCGGACATCGGCGCCGATCTGGTCATCGACGGGCCCATCGGACAGGTGCTGTCCCAGGTATAAGCCAAAGGAATATTGCTTTTCCATGCGCCAAATTTTTTCTTGTTATTTGCGGCCGTATGGTATATAATACATGATATTATGTCATTATTATGCCCGCAATGTGCACACACCTCCAATAGAAAGGAAGGCTGCTATGATAAGGATCAACAGTGAGCACGGGGATATCACCATCTCCAATGCGGTGTTCACCACCATTACCGGCGCCGCCGCCACCAACTGCTTCGGCGTCAAGGGCATGGCCTACCGCTCCATGACGGACGGCCTTGTCCATCTGCTGCGCCCCGAGACCATGAGCAAGGGCGTGAAGGTCATTTACAACGACGACAACACCGTGTCCATCGAGCTGCATATCATCGTGGATGCCGGGGTGAATATCGCCACGGTCTGCCGCGCCATTATGAGCGAGGTCAAGTATGTGGTCACCTGCAACACCGGTGTGGAGGTACGGGACGTGAACGTCTGCGTGGACTCCGTCAGTAACAGTTAAGGGAGGATCACTGCAAGATGATAGAGAAGATCAACGGCGCCGCCTTCAAGGAGATGGTGCTGTTCGGCGCGGCCTGCATCGCGGGCCAGAAGCAGGCCATCAATGACCTGAACGTATTCCCCGTGCCTGACGGCGACACCGGCACCAACATGTACCTGACCATTCAGACCGCCTGCGGCGAGCTGAAGAAGGCGGAGCCTGCCACCATCGACGACGCCGCCAAGATCACGGCCCGGGGCCTGCTGCGGGGCGCCCGCGGCAACTCCGGCGTCATTCTGTCCCTGCTGTTCCGGGGCATGTCCAAGTCCCTGAAGGGCCTGGCCGAGGCCGACGGCGCGGCGCTGGCCGCCGCCATGCAGGAGGGCGTCGCCACCGCCTACGGCGCGGTGATGAAGCCTGCCGAGGGCACGGTGCTGACCGTTTCCCGTCTGGCTGCCCAGCGGGCCATCGAGGCCGCGCAGGAGAACAACTCCGTGGAGTTCGTGCTGGAGGAGGCCATCCGCGCCGGTGAGGTGACGCTGGCCGAGACCGTGGAGATGAACCCGGTGCTGAAAAAGGCCGGTGTGGTAGACGCCGGCGGCAAGGGCTACCTGATCATTCTGGACGGCATGCTGCGCTGCCTGCGGGGCGAGGAGATCCCTGAGGTCAAGGAGGAGGCGGAGGTCAAGGAAAAGGCCGACTTCGCTTCTCTGGAGGATGAGATCACCTTCACCTTTGATACCGTGTTCATCGTCCGCAAGACCATGGGCGAGAAGTCTCTGGAGCCGCTGCGGGCCTATCTGGACAGCATCGGCGACAGTCTGGTGATCGGTGAGGACGACGAGTGCTTCAAGGTCCACGTCCATACCGACATCCCCGGCTACGCCCTGACCGAGGCCCAGAAGTACGGAACCCTGGAGCTGGCCAAGATCGAAAACATGCGCACCCAGCGGGATGATCTGGCGGCAGGCCGTCAGGCTCACAGCACCGACGATCTGGACGCTGTGGAGGAGGAGCTGGAGGCCCAGGAGAACGCCGTGACCCCCGCCGAAAAGCGGTACGGCTTTGTGGCCGTGTGCGCGGGCGACGGTCTGGCGGATACCTTCCGGGCGCTGGGCGTAGACACCATCGTGTCCGGCGGCCAGACCATGAACCCCTCCACCGAGGCTATCCTCAAGGAGGTCAACCGCACCCCCAGCGAGGTGGTGTTCATCCTGCCCAACAACAAGAATATTATCATGGCTGCCCAGCAGTGCGAGGGCCTGACGGAGAAGCAGATCATCGTGATCCCCACCGCCACGGTGCCCCAGGGCATCACCGCCATGATGAGCTTTGACCCAGACGAGACCGATCCCCAGACCATTGCCCAGGCCATGGTGGCCGCTGCCCAGACGGTGTCCACCGCTCAGATCACCTATGCCGCCCGCAACTCTGATTTCGACGGTTTCGCCATCAACGAGGGCGACTATCTGGCGCTGCTGGACGGCAAGCTGTTCGGCACCAGCCGCAGCATGGACGAGCTGCTGGATCAGCTGAGCCGGCATGCCGCGCAGGCCGGTGCGGAATACATCAACATCTACACCGGCGAGGGTGTGTCTGAGGAGGAGGGCGCCAGAACCGAGGCCCTGTTCGCCCAGTGCTGCCCCGACGCGGAGGTGGCGGCCATCCCCGGCGGCCAGAGCGTCTACTTCTATATCATCTCCATCGAATAAACAAAACGGGAAGGGTGAGGCCCTTCCCGTTTTGTTTATTCACTTCGCCGTGGAAACGCGGGCGGCGGGGATAGTTGGGCGGAAAAGCGCGGATACGGCGGCGATTCAACCGTTGGTTTGTTGATTTTCAGCGGCGGCTTGCTACAATGAGAGGCGAGGTGATGCTTACATGACAATGGACAAGGAAACATTCGGCAGCTTTATCGCAAAGCTGCGCAGAGAGCGGAAGATGACCCAGCAGGAGCTGGCGGAGCAGCTTCATGTGACGGACCGGGCCGTGAGCAAATGGGAGCGGGGCCTGAGCTATCCCGACGTGACCCTGCTGGAGCCGCTGGCGTCGGCGCTGGGCATCGGCGTGGAGACGCTGCTGGCCGGTCAGGCCGCGGAAGCGGCCCCGAAGGAGCAGGAGTCTCTGGCGCTGCGGTCGGTGCTGGTCATCTCCGGCGAGGAGCGGCGGCAGCGCCGCCGCAGGATGACGCGGTGCGCCGTGCTGGCGGCAGTCGTGGTGCTGGCCGCCGCGCTGCTGGCGGCGATGCAGCATAATGGGCGGCTGCTGGTGCGGCAGCGCTCCGTCTCGCCGGACGGCGCCATGACCATGACCGTGTACCGCACCAGCCTGCTGGGCGGCGGCTTTGCCGTGGAGTCCAGCCGCCCGCTCCCGTGGACGGAATACTGCCGCCATTGCGGGCAGGGCTCCGTCCGGATGGTGACGCGGCATCAGGTGGACAGCCATGTTACCGCGGTAGAGGAACTGCAATGGTCGCCGGATGGACGCTATCTGCTGCTGTGCGGGACCACCAACAGCAAGTACGCTCCGGTATATGTCGGGATGTGGGACCTTTCCGCCAGCGGAGAGGATGGCGCGGTGCGGGAGCGCGGCATCGATTCGGAAATTCTGGTGCAGCTGGCGGGCTACAGTGATCCGGAGACACCGGAGGCGGCCCTGCTGCCCCATCTTCCGGGCATCAGCAAGCACTGGTGGCTGCCGGATGTCACGCTGTCCGGCGTTCATTGGGCCGGAAGCGGACGTGAGCTGATGGCGGACTACGCCTATGACGGAACAGACGGGCAGCGCTATGCGGGAACGCTGTCCTACGATGTGGCGGCGAAGTCGGTACAGATCCTGCGGCAAAGTGACGCATAAGCAAAAAAGAGACTGCCGCGAGGCAGTCTCTTTTGCGATGGGAGGAGAAAAAGAACTTACTCCTGAGGCTCAGCGGGGGTCTCAGGCTCGGCAGTCTCCGCGGGCGCCTCGGCGGCGGGCTGGGGATCGACTTCAGCGCCGCACTCGGGGCAGAACTTGGAGTTGGTGGCGGTGCCGCACACGGGGCAGGACTTCAGCTCCGGCGTTTCGTCGCTGTCCTTCTCAATGGTGATCTCGATCTCGGTGTGGGGCTTCTCGGCCAGAGTGGCCTCCATTTCCTCGATCTTGGCGCGGCTGGCCTCGATGGCGGCCATCACGTCCTTGATGGCGTCGGGAACCTCGCCCTCATACTCAGAGGCGAACCACTGGCCGATGGCGCGGTAGTTCTTGTCCAGCTCACGCTGCTCGGTCTTGATGGCCATGGTCAGCTGGGCGGTCTCCTTCACGTCCTTGGCCTTGTCGGCGGCCACTTCGGCCACATCCTTGGCCTTCTCGGCGGCGATATTGGCATACATCTTGGCTTTTTCGGTAATGTTATCTAAGAATGACATAGGTAGGGCTCCTTTCAAAATATACTAAGGGCTTCATTAAGGCTGATTATAGTCACTGTTCCGGGATTTTGCAAGACTTTCGGGGCGAAATTCATCAAATGTTAATCAAATGCGGGGCACAAGGGACTTGATATGTTCCGCAGGGGCGATGCCCACATCTCTTCATCTTTCAAAGGCCCCCTTGTGTAAAGGGGGCTGTCAGCCGCAAGGCTGACTGGGGGATTGTCAGTTGACGGTCAACCCCTCCGTCACGGCTTACGCCGTGCCACCTCCCCTTACACAGGGGAGGCTTTGGCGGGCCTCCGATATGCAGGTGCCAGTATTTTTAGTGTTCGATCCAATCTGCGCTGCGCTGTACCGCCCGTTTCCACATGCGGTAGGCATCGTCGCACTCCGCCTGCACCCGCTGGGGCGTGAACACCCGGTCGCTGCGGCGCAGGGCCGACAGCTCCTCAAGGCTGCTCCACATGCCGCAGTTCAGCCCCGCCAGCGCCGCCGCGCCAAAGGCGGTGGTCTCCACCATGGCGGGCCGGTCCACGGGGATGCGGAGAAGGTCGGCCTGCATTTGCAGCAGGATATTGCTGACGCTGGCGCCGCCGTCAGCCCGCAGGCAGGTGATGTCGCAGCCCGCGTCCTGCCGCATGGCCAGCATCAGGTCGGTGACCTGAAAGGCGATGGCCTCCAGCACCGCCCGGGCGATGTGGGCCCGGCCCGTGCCGCGGGTGACGCCCAGGATCGCGCCCCGGGCGTACATGTCCCAATAGGGCGCGCCCAGCCCCGTAAAGGCGGGCACCACGATGACGCCGCCGCTGCTGTCCACCGATTCCGCCAGCCGGTCGCACTCCGGCGCGGAGTCGATGAGGTGCAGCTCGTCCCGCAGCCACTGGATGGTGCTGCCGCCGTTGAAGACGCTGCCCTCCAGCGCGTAGGTAACGGCATCATTGACGCTCCAGGCCACGGAAGTCACCAGACCCGCGCGGCTGCGGACGGGCTTGCCGCCCACGTTCATCAGCGTGAAGCAGCCGGTGCCGTAGGTGTTCTTGGCGTCGCCCGCGCGGAAGCAGGTCTGGCCGAACAGGGCCGCCTGCTGGTCGCCTGCCGCGCCGCACACCGGTACGCCGGAGAGCGCCTCCAGACCGGGGATACCCGGCTTCACCGTGCCGTACACCTCCGAATTGCTGACGCACCGGGGCAGCATGCACATGGGGATGCCCAGCATGCCGCACAGCTCCGCGTCCCAGCTGAGCTTGTGGATATCGAACAGCATGGTGCGGCTGGCATTGGAATAGTCGGTAACGTGTGCGCCGGTCAGCTGCCAGATGAGCCACGTTTCCACCGTGCCGAACAGCAGCTGGCCCTGCTCCGCCTTCTGCCGCGCGCCGGGGACGTTGTCCAGGATCCAGCGGATCTTGGTGGCGGAGAAATAGGCGTCGATCAAAAGACCGGTGGTGGACTGGATGCGCTCGCTGAGGCCCCGGCGCTTCAGCTCCTCGCACAGCTCCGCCGTGCGGCGGCACTGCCACACGATGGCGTTATAGACCGGCACGCCGGTGTTTTTGTCCCAGATGATGGTGGTCTCCCGCTGGTTGGTGACGCCGATACCGGCAATGGACCCGGCGCTCAGGCCCGCGATGGCGTCTGCCGCCGCCTGAGCCTGGGTGTGCCAGATCTCCATGGGGTCGTGCTCCACCCAGCCCGCCTGGGGATAGTGCTGGGTGAAGGGATACTGGCCCCGGCCCACGATCTCGCCCTGCCGGTCGAACACGATGGCGCGGGAGCTGGTAGTGCCCTGATCCAGCGCCAGAATATAGGAAGCCATAAGAAATCCCCCTTTTCAAGTGAAGGTCAGTATGGTAAAATGAGTATAATAGTACTATATCACAGGAAGGACGGAATTGCCATGACAAAAAAGACGGACTTCACCTTTCTTTCCAGCGACGGAAAGACCCGCCTGCACGGTATCGCGTGGGTGCCGGAGGAGGTAACGCCGGTGGCGGTCTTGCAGATCGTCCACGGTGTGGCGGAATATGTGGGCCGCTATGACGATTTTGCCCGGTTCCTCAACAGCCGCGGCATCATCGTGGTGGGCCACGACCATCTGGGCCACGGCCTGTCCCTGCCTGAGGGCGGCACGCCGGTGTATTTCGGAGACGGCAACACCTGGAACACCCCGGTGGACGACATCTATGTGCTGCACACCAAACTGAAGGAGCAGTATCCCGACCTGCCGCTGCTGCTGATGGGCCACTCCATGGGCTCCTTCCTCAGCCGCACCTATCTCATCCGCTATCCCGGCACGGTAAAGGCCGCCATCCTCATGGGTACCGGCTGGCAGAGCGGCGCGGCGCTGACCGGCGGTCTGGCGCTGGCGGGCGCGCTGAAACGGAAGGACCCCGCGTCCACCAACGACACGGTGACGAAGCTGGCCTTCGGCGCGTACAACAAGACCTTCAAGCCAAACCGCACCGACTTTGACTGGCTGTCGGCGGACGAGGAGAATGTGGACGCCTATATTGCCGATCCGCTGTGCGGCCACGATGCCACGGTGGGCCTGTTTTATGAGATGCTCAAGGGCATCCGCTTCAACCAGCGGTTCACTAATCTGGACCGGATGGACGGCAAAACGCCCATTCTGCTGATCTCCGGGCAGGACGATCCCGTAGGCGGCATGGGCGGCGGTGTGCGCCAGACCTATACGGAGTTCAAACGCTCCGGCGTGGGCGACTGCACGCTGAAGCTGTATCCCGGTCTGCGCCATGAGCTGCTGAACGAGAAGGCCCACCGGGACGAGGTATATCAGGACATCTGGAATTGGATGGAGGAGAAGCTGAAATGACCGCATGGGAGGAACTGAGAGAGACTTGCCTGCAATGTCAGGCCTGCGGCCTGCGCCGCACCTGCACGCAGGTGGTGTTCGGCGTAGGCGACCCCAATGCCGAGGTGCTGTTCATCGGTGAAGCGCCGGGTGCCAACGAGGACAAGCAGGGCGAGCCCTTTGTGGGCCGGGCCGGCAAGCTGCTGGATGACATGCTGGCCATGATCGGCCTGCACCGGAAGAATATTTATATCACCAACTCCGTCAAGTGCCGTCCGCCGGAGAACCGCGACCCGCTGGGCGAGGAAAAGGACGCCTGCCGGGGCTATCTTCGGGCGCAGGTGCGGCTGATGAAGCCCAAGATCATCGTGTGTCTGGGCCGTATCAGCGCCATGGAGCTGATCAAGCCCGACTTCAAGATCAGCCAGGAGCACGGCCAGTTCTTTGACCGCAGCGGTACGCTGATGATGGCGCTGTACCACCCGGCGGCGCTGCTGCGGGATCCCCGCAAGAAGCCGGAGACCTTCGAGGATCTGAAGGCCCTGCAGGCCAAGATACAGGAGATCTGCGACCACACGCCCCTGACGTATGAATAAAACACAGGTGTGCCGCAAAATGCGGCACACCTGATTATTTTGATCGTCCCAAAGGGACACCGAAATCGCCCTGACGGGGCGATTTCATTCAGCCTTTTTGGGCTGAATTTCATATGCGCTGACGCATATTTCATTCGGCGCAGGCCGAATTTCATGAAAAAGAGGCTGCTTAGCAGCCTCTTTTTTAAAGCGCGGCCATGGCCTGGTTGATGCTCTCCTCGCAGCTGCGCATGGCGAGGATGGTCTTTTCCATCAGCTCCTCCAGCGTCCAGCCCAGACGCTCGGCGCCGGTGGTGATGACGTCACGGGAGCAGCCTGCGGCGAACTTCTTGTCCTTGAATTTCTTCTTCAGGCTGCTGACCTCCATGTCCATGACGCTCTTGCTGGGGCGCATCCGGGCGGCTGCGCCGATCAGGCCCGTCAGCTCGTCGGCGGCGAACAGCACCTTCTCCATCTCATGTACCGGCTCCACGTCGCATGCCAGACCGTAGCCGTGGGAACAGACGGCGTGGATCAGGTCGGCGTCGCAGCCCGCCTTCTCCAGCAGATCCGGGGCCTTGAGACAGTGCTGCTCCGGCCACATCTCAAAGTCGATGTCGTGCAGCAGACCGGCGGTGGCCCAGAAATCCGCGTCCTCGCCATAGCCCAGCTCGTTGGCGTACCAGCGCATCACACCCTCGACGGTCAGCGCGTGCTGGATATGGAACGGCTCGTGATTGTACTCCTTCAATGCCGCCAGAGCGGCGTCCCGACTGATAACTTCCTTCATTGCGGCAGGCTTCCTTTCGTGTATGTTTTGGCGCATAGCGCCTGAAATGATGCCCTATTGTATCACGCACCGCGGCATTATGCAAGGGCGTTTTCCAGCACCCGCAGGACCTCCTGCATGTGCCGCAGTTCCTCCTTCAGCAGCGTCTGATACACCGGCGCGGCGGGCGCGGTGTTCACGGCGGGTGCGGCGGCGCTGCCGCGGGCTTCGGGATAGGGGTTCTCCTGCGGGTTGACCCGCTTCCAGACCTGATCGTATTTGCGATAGTCGTAAAGCTCGTTGTCCATAGTGGCCTCCTTTCTGTGGGGACGGGAGCGTTCCTTGTAATGTCATTGCGAGGAGCGAAGCGACGTGGCAATCCGTATCCCTAGAAGTGCGGCGGAAACCTAGATGGATGCTACGGCGGCATAGCCGCCGAGATCGGGACTAAAAACATGCCACCGGCATGTTTTCTTAACGCCCCGACGCCCATGTATGCCCGGCGCATCCCCGTGCCATACTATGCCATATGCGCCCGGGTTGCCACCCGTTGACACGGTAGGCAAAACCGCCTATAATGGGAAAAAACGCGAAAAAAGGCAGGCGGTCAGTGATGATGATCTCAACAAAAGGGCGGTATGCGCTGCGGGTGCTGGTGGATCTGGCGGAGCACCGGGACGAGGGCTATATCCCGCTGCGGACGGTGGCCCAGCGGCAGGGCATCAGCCAGAAGTATCTGGAGGGCATCATGACCACCCTGTCCAAGGCCGGGTATGTGGACGGCACTCATGGCCGGGGCGGCGGCTACCGCCTTGTCCGGGAGCCGGAGGAATACCACATCGGCCCCATCCTGCGGCTGACGGAGGGTACGCTGGCGCCGGTGCAGTGCGTGATGGACGAGGCGGCCTCCTGCGAGATGGCGGGGGAGTGCCGCACCCGCGCGCTGTGGCAGGGGCTGGATCAGGTGATCCGGGAATATCTGGACAACGCCACGCTGCGGCAGCTGATGGCGGAGGAAAATTGATAGGTTCGCCGCCATGGCGGGCGGCGAATTCTGCGAAGCTTTTTTGGAGCAAACAGCGAAATAAATTGATTTCTCTTATATAATCTGATATAATATCTCAGGTTTGTCAAAATGGCCCTTTTTCCGACGAAAAAGGTCGGTTTTTGACAGTTTAGTTTGAGGAGGAAGATTCCATGCTGGAATTGAAACATATCTCGTACAGGGTGTCCACTCCGGAGGGAGAGCTGGATATCCTCAAGGACATTTCCATCACCATTCCCGACCATCGCCTGATGGTGTTCACCGGCCCCAACGGCGGCGGCAAGACCACGCTGGCCAAGGTCATCATGGGTCTGGTGCAGC
>CAVHKA010000020.1:0-16919 GCA_963636325.1 Agathobacter sp.
AGCCTCCCCTGTGTAAGGGGAGGTGGCAACGCGAAGCGTTGACGGAGGGGTTGTCCGCAACACGGGTTATCCCCTCAGTCAGCCTTACGGCTGACAGCTCCCCTTGCAACAAGGGGAGCCTTTACCCTCTCGCACCCCTGAAAGGAGCATCCCATGAAACAAACCAAACGACTGTTATCCCTGCTGCTGGCGCTGGTCATGGCGCTGACCATGGCGGCCTGCGGCACAGTGGAGCCGGAAAAAATGACCGTCCGCGCCGCGCTGGTGGGCGCGCCGGTCACGCTGGACCCGGCCCGGGCCGTTACCGAGACGGAAAAGACCGTGGCGGCCAACCTGTATGAAAACCTGATGAAGCAGACCCTGACCGGCGTTACGGCGGGACAGGCCTCCAGCTATGAGTATACCGACAACATGGACGGAACGGAGACCTATACCTTCATTCTCCGCAGCGACATCTACTGGTCGGACGGCAGGAAGGTCACGGCCCAGGACTTCGTGTATGCCTGGCAGCGGCTGGTGGATCCGGAGACCAACTCCCCCCATGCCTCCATTCTGAACATGGTGGCGGGCTATGCCGACGCTGTGGCGGGCGATCCCGCGGCGCTGCAGGTGTGGGCCACGGATAACCGTACCCTGCACGTCACTATCAGCGGCCACTGCTCCTATTTCCTGTCGGTGGTGTGTACCGCCGTATCCACCATGCCGGTGCGCGCCGACGTGGCCGCTGCGGCGGCGGATGAGACCGACAGCGCGGATACCCAGAGCGGGGACGCCGCGCAGGAGCCGCAGCCGGATTGGTCCATGTCCGCGGCCACGCTGCTGACCAACGGCCCCTACGCCGTCAGCAGCATGACGGCCGGGGGCGTGACGCTGACCGAGGTGGAGAAGTATTACGACGCCAAGCGCCTTGGCCCGGATGAGATCGACTTCACCTACTGCGCCGGGACGGAGGACGCCATGGCGCTGTACGACAGCGGCGACGCGGACTTCGTGCTGGACGCCGGAGAGGCCGAGGGCGCGGTGGAGGCCTCCGCCGCGGCGGTCAGCACGGTGCTGATCAACCAGATGGCCACCAGCCTCAGCGAGACCGTGCGCAAGGCCATGTCCATGGTCATCGACCGCAACGCCCTGGCGGCGCTGGCGGAGGGCTCCGGCGAGGTGTACCGCGCGGCGGACGGCCTGATCCCCTACGGCATCGTCACGTCTGACGGCAGCTCCTTCCGGGAGGCCAACGGCGCCCTGATCGACAACGACCCGGAGCAGTACGACGCCATCTGCCAGGCGGCGGTGGAGCTGCTGCGCGGCGCGGGCTATACCCCCACGGTGCTGGAGCATATCAGCCCGGTGACGCTGCTGTACGAGAACGCCGGCAGCAACGCCAAGATCGCCCAGGCGCTGCAAACCGTCTGGCGGGATAAGCTGGGCGTCCGGGTGGCGTCCCGGGGCGTGACGCCGGAGGAAATGATGACCGTGCTGAAAAACGGCGAATTCTCGCTGGCGCTGACCAATGTCACCGGCGACCGCAACACGGCCCTCAGCTACCTGAACCGCTTCAGCAGCAGCCAGCAGGAGAACTACGGCCAGTACTACTCCAACGCCTATGACATGCTGATCCGCACCGCGGCCAACTCCAGCAGCGACGAGGCCCGGGACGCCTATCTGGCGGACGCGGAGGCCATGCTGCTGGACAGCGGCTATGTGATGCCCCTGTATAACGAGACGTACACCTGGCTCCTGCGGGATACCCTGACCGGTATCCGGACAGACGGCATGGGTGTGTACTACTTCCAGAATATCGTAAAGGCCGCATCATAAACGAAACTGTCGTGCGGCGCGTATTCTTGGCTTCCCCTGCGCTTTGTAGGGGCCGATGCCCACATCGGCCCGCCCTTGCGCTCCCCTGAAAGACAAAAAGTCCGCTGACCACCGGTCAGCGGACTTTTTCAGCTTGTCAGGAAACCAAACCTGTCATTCCGAGCCAGTGACCGATGTCACTGGCGTGGGAATCCGTCCTCTGGGATTTAGATTGCCGCGCCAGTCTGCGGACTGGCTCGCAATGACACGCGTTTTACTTATGCAGCAGCGGGCTCAGCGGCTTGTAAATGGCGAAGCACAGCGCCACGTCCAGCATGCCCTTGACGAAGGTGAACGGCACGTTGAACACCAGCAGGCAGTTGAAAAGGGCGTTCTGGGTGGGCATATGGGACACGCCACCCAGAATCTCCTCGTACATGCCCACAATGGCCTCCAGCGGCAGATTATACAGCACCACATAGGCGGGGTAGACGATGAAATAGTTGGCCACGATGCTGATGAGGGCCATGGCCACCGCCCCTGCCAGCGAACCGATCAGCGCGCTCTTACGGCTCTTGCTGCGCTTGTAGACCATACCGGCGGTAAACACGAAAATCGCGCCCAGGATAAAATTGGACAGCTCGCCCACGCCGGCGCTGGAGCCGAAGGGCAGGTGCAGCAGGTTCTTTACCAGCTGGATGGCCACGCCGTATACGGGGCCCAGGGAGAAGGTGCCCAGCAGGGCAGGCAGGTCAGAGATGTCCAGCTTGATGAACGAGGGCACCAGCGGTACCGAGAACTCGATGAATTGCAGCACGGCGGCCACGGCGGTCAGCATGGCGGCCACGGCCAGATGATGGGTTTTCTGTTTCTGCGTCATAAAAAAAGACTCCTTTTTGATGGTGTAACACCCTTGGAAACGGTTGTCTCCCAAGGTGCACGCATCAAAAAAGAGCATCACGAAAATGCCGTACACGCCTTCTCTCATCCAGACTATACTGTCGGTACCGGAATTGCGCCGGTTCGTGCTTGCCGAAGCTCGCTCGCGGACTGTGACCGCCGGTGGGGAATTTCGCCCCGCCCCGAAGACAAGTGATCCAGTTGTGTTCTCGTTTATCATACAACAAACGGCGGGAAAATGCAAGCATGATTTTTCCCGCCGTTTATGCATCGTCTATTCATTCTTTATGCATAACTCACGAGGGTCTGCCGGGCGGGGAAAAGCGGCGGGTGATAATTGCCTACCCACATGGCTGGTGTAGTTTTATGCGGTATTTCGATAACATATGGTGGGTATATACACCAGACAACACATATAATTTCCAGTAGCTGGTAATCACACGATAATCTTGTGAAAAGTGCATTAAATTTTGAATGTAGTGTTGACTTCGCTTACACTTTGCGCTACCATAATATCTGCTAATTAGCGTAATAACAAAAAACCAGATGCCCGGTCAGGCATCTGGTTTTTTTACTGAGAATGACAGCCTTGAGGCACGAAAGCCTCCCTTGTGCAAAGACACCCCAGTGCGCACACTGTGGCGTGCGCAGCTGAGGTGGCAACGCGAAGCGTTGACGGAGGTCGGGGCGTTAAGAAAACATGCAGGCGGCATAGCCTCCGATCTCGGTGGCTATGCCGCCGTAGCATCCATCTGGATTTGCAATGCACATATTCGGACAACCCCTCCGTCAGCCTTACGGCTGACAGCTCCCCTTACACAGGGGAGCCTTTGGAAATGCGTGCCTATCCCAGCAACTCTCCGGCGATGTCAGCCACCTCCGGCAGCATGAGGAACGCCTCCCGGATCCCCATGTTTTCCGCCAGCACCGCCTTTTTCCGCAGGCTCTGGGCGTCGTCGAACAGCACATAGTGGTTGTCGTTGCCGGAGCGGTAGGTGAAGTACCGGGCGCACAGTTCATCGGAGAAGTAGACGGTCTTGCCCTCCCGCAGCCGCCGCAGCTCCGTCAGCGACAGCGCGCGGCGGTGGTTGGCGGAGTGGGGCAGGGTGTAGTCCAGCCGCAGCCGCTCCAGATCCAGGGCGATCCGCCCTGCGCCGAAGCGGCGGACGGCATCCTCCAGACAGCTTTTCAGCGTGCCGCCCGCCACGGCGGTGTTTACCAGCACCGAGGCACGGGGTGCGTGGGCGGCGTAGCCCTCCGGCACGAACAGGCGGCGGCCGTACTGGCCGCACAGCTGGCCCACTCTGGCGGTCAGCCCGCCCCGCGCTCCGCCGGGCCGCCAGTCCAGCACCACGCCGTCGTACTCCCGCCGCAGGCACTCCCGCAGGATGTCCCGCGCCAGTACGTCGTCGCCGCCGCACTCGCCGCTGTCGCCCACCAGCATCAGCCCGCCCTGGGGCGGGGCGCTCCCCTGGACCGCCAGCAGCCGCGGCCCCACCCGATAGACGGCCCGCACCGGCCGGAACCGGCCATGGGGCAGCGTGTCGCCCGCGCCTGCCGCCAGATAGAACTGCATGACCCCGCCCCCTTGTTTTTTTGGATGAAAAATGATATACTGCCAATGATATCGTATGAAAAGGGGAGAGGGGATATGCGCGTCTCTCTGCGGCCGGACCGACTGCTGGCGGCCTATGACAACGTGACGCCGAAGCTGCTGCGGCAAAAGGGCGTGCGGCTGCTGCTGTGCGATCTGGACTATACGCTGGCGCCTAAGTCGGTGAAAACGCCGCCGGAGGGCGTCAAGCCCTGGATCGACGGCCTGAAGGCCGCCGGGATCACGGTGATGATCCTCTCCAACAACCGCAGCGGCAAGCGGGTGGACGAGTTCTGCCGCCAGCTGGGCATCGACTATGTGGGCCATGCCCAAAAGCCGCTGACGAAGGGCCTGCGCCGGGCCATGGACAAGGCGGGCGTCACCGCCCGCGAGACCGCCATGCTGGGCGACAAGCTGCTGACGGATATGCTGGCCGCCAATCTGGCGGGTGCCGCCGCGCTGATGGTGGAGCCGGTGGGCGGCGCGGTAACGACTTGGCAGAAGGTGCTGCACGCCATGCAGGCGCCCTTCAAAGCCATGGCACGGGAAAAGGAGGAGATCGTATGAATCATCTGGCACACATTGCCGCCCATCTGGGCGAGCTGGACGCCATGCTGCTGACCAGCGAGGCCAATTGCTACTACGCCGCCGGGTTTATCGGTGAGGGCGTGGCGCTGGTGACCCGCAAGGGCAGCTGGTATTTTACCGACAGCCGCTATACCGAGGCGGCGGAGAAGGCCATCGGCAGCGCGGCCGTCATCGGTGAGATCCGCCGGGACAAGCCGTTTTCCGCGCTGATCAATGACGCGCTGGCCCAGACCGGCGCGCAGAAGGTGGGCTTTGAGGAGCAGCGCATGACCGTGGCGGAGCACACGGCATACACGGAGAAGCTGCACTGCACGCTGGTACCGGCCTACGGGGTGATGACGGCGCTGCGGGGCAGCAAGGACGAGGAGGAGCTGGCCACGATGACCGCTGCCCAGCGGATCGCGGAGGGCGCGCTGGCGCAGGTCCTTCAGGAGATACGTCCCGGAATGACCGAGAAGGAGATCGCCGCCCGCCTCAACTACCTGATGGTGTCCACCGGGGCGGAAAAGACCTCCTTTGATACCATTGTGGCCTCCGGCCCCAACGGCTCCATGCCCCACGCCGTGCCTGGCATGCGGCAGGTGCAGCAGGGCGACTTCATCACCATGGACTTCGGCTGCGTGCATAAGGGCTATTGCAGCGACATGACCCGCACCGTGGCCCTGGGCCAGCCCAGCCGGGAGATGGAGAAGGTCTATCACATCGTGCTGGAGGCCCAGCTGGCGGGCATCGCCGCCGCAAAGGCGGGCGTTACCGGCGCGGCCATCGACGGCGCGGCCCGCAAGGTCATTGAGGACGCGGGCTACGGACCCTATTTCGGCCACAGCTTCGGCCACAGTCTGGGCATCGACATCCACGAAGCCCCCAACGCCGCCCCCGGCAACGACAAGCCTATGCCGGGGAACGCCGTGGTCAGCGCCGAGCCGGGCATCTATCTGCCCGGAAAATTCGGCGTCCGCATCGAGGATGTGATGATACTGCGGCCCGACGGCGCGGAGATCATCACCAGAGCGCCTAAGGAGCTTCTGATACTGTAAGCAAATAATTTCGCTTTTTTGGCAAAAAATATGGCAAAGCCCTTGCCAAACCATACGGCATCATGTAAAATAAATAAGGCCATTTTTGGCGAATGTATATTTTATTCGAGGGAATGTTGATATTCCCTCATCACATGGGAGGAATATCAATATGGCAACTATTACCGCCGGTGATTTCAGAAACGGCAAGACCTTTGAGATGGACGGCAAGGTCATGCAGGTCGTGGAGTTCCAGCACGTCAAGCCCGGCAAGGGCGCGGCCTTCGTCCGCACCAAGATGCGCAACGTGGTGACCGGCGCTGTGACCGAGACCTCTTTCAATCCCACCGCCAAGTTTGAGGAAGCCTTCGTGGATCGCCGCGACATGGCGTACAGCTACAACGACGGCGACCTGTATTACTTTATGGATCAGGAGACCTTCGACATGGTGCCTTTGGGCAAGGATCTGCTGGGCGACGCTTTCCGCTTCATCACCGAGAACACCGTCTGCAAGGTGCTGAGCTATAAGGGCAGCGTGTTCGGCCTGGAGTGCCCCAACTTCATGGACCTGGAGGTCACCGAGACCGAGCCGGGCCTGGCCGGCAACACCGCTACCAACACCCTGAAGCCCGCCACCGTGGAGACCGGCGCCGAGGTGAAGGTGCCTCTGTTCATCAACATCGGTGACAAGATCACCATCGACACCCGCACCGGCGAGTATATCGGCCGCTGCAAGTAAGCCGACAAAAGTAGTTTTATCAACAGTTTATCAACCGACCGTAAAGAAAGGAGCCGAATATGGGTATTTCTGAGAAGGTAGCATACCTGAAGGGCCTGGCCGAGGGTCTGGCACTGGATACCGAGAGCAAGGAAGGCAAGCTGATCGCCGCCATCATCGACGTGCTGGACAACATGGCCGACGAGATTGCTGACATGCAGGACGAGATGGTGGACATCGAGGACGGTCTGGACGCCGTCAGCGACGACCTCAGCGAGGTGGAGGAGTCCCTCTACGAGCTGGACGACGAGGACGAGGAAGAGTGGGACGATGAGGACGACGAGGATGAAGAGTGCTTCATGACCACCTGCCCCGAGTGTGAAGAGGAAGTCTATTTCGACGAGACCGTTCTGGAGGACGGCGAGGTGGTGTGCCCCAACTGCGGCACCAAGCTGGAGTTTGATCTCAGCGACCTGGCCAACGCCCTGAACGAAGCCGCCGAAGAGGACGACGAGTAAAAAAAAGGAAGGGCCGGCGGCCCTTCCTTTTTTCATATGAGCGTAGGGGCGGGGTTCTATCCCGCCCCTACGCATTATGTGTCGCGTGAGGTAAGAGTGTCGGCGTCGCAGTCGTAGGCCAGTTTATAGACGGTCCCATCTGGGGCGGTGTAGGTCAGACACAGGGTATGGCCGCGGGACTGGAACGTCCCCACCTGGAGCGTACCGCTTTCGGTGTCACAGCCCGGGGGCACCAGACCGTTTTCCGACAGCAGTTGGCGGATATGGGCACCCATCTCCGGGCGGACGGCAGTCAGGCGGGTCTCCTTGAAATCCGTAAAGTTCCAGAGGGAGAAGTCGCTGCCGCGCTCCGCCGTCTGAGAATCCGTGACGGCCACGGCGTATACGCCGTCCGCCGACCAGTAGAAGCAGCGGAAGGTATCGCCCTTCTCCGAGGCAAGGCTGACGTAGGTCTTTTGGCTCTCGTCGTCCACAAGATAATACCGGCCCTTCCAGGCCCGCACCAGCACCTGATCGTCGTTGAACAGGCTGGCGGGATACGCCTCGATGCTGATGGTCTCATCAACGGGAGAATGCTGGCGCTTGAAGATGTTGTAGGTCTCGCCGATGCGCTGGGTGTAGATCAGAAAACCGCCATAGGCTGCAAAAGCCAGCACAGCAAAGATGATAACGCCGGCCAGTATGCGGCGGAGCAGCTTTTTCCGGCGCTGGACGAGACTTTCCTGTGAAATATCCAGCACCGCCTGCACGGCGGGAGATGCCGCCTCCGGGGCGGGCGGCTCCGGAACCATGGGCTCCGGGGTGGGGGTGATGTCAGGCAAGGGTTCCTCCTTTTCTGCGGCGCGGCAGGTCAGCAGGTCATCCACACGCAGGCCGAAAGCCGCCGCCAGCGACTGTAAGAGGGTCACGTCGGGGTAGCTGAGCCCGCGCTCCCATTTGCTGACGGCTTTGTCGGTAACGTGCAGCGTCTGGGCCAGCTGCTGCTGGGTCAGGCCCTGCCGCTTTCGGTTTTCGGCGATGAAAGCGCCGAGCTGTTGTTTGTCCAAAGTGATCACCTCGCCATCCATTGTACCAAACAGGGCGGAAAATGCAACCGACCAGCGGTTTAGCTGCCCCCAAATGCCGAAATATATGGGACAAACGGTTGCGAAATGTTAAATTTGTGCTATAATAATTAAATACTCTGCGCTTCACGGGGCGACAGCGCCCGCTGAGGTATTATTGAGAATTTGAGGTTTGACAGGACATGAATACTGCTGAAAAGCTGAACATGACCATGCTGTGCGACTTTTACGAGTTGACCATGGGCAACGGATACTTCCGCAACGGTTATAAGGATCGCATCACCTATTTTGATGTGTTCTTCCGCAAGGTACCCGACCAGGGCGGCTTCGCCATCGCCGCGGGTCTGGAGCAGCTGATCGACTACATTGAGAATCTGCATTTCAGTGAAGAGGACATTGCCTATCTGCGGGGCCGGAACCTGTTCTGTGAGGAGTTCCTGGACTATCTGAAGGACTTCCGCTTTACCGGCGATATCTACGCCATCCCTGAGGGTACCCCCGTGTTCCCACGCGAGCCACTGGTGGTGGTGCGCGCCCCGTCTATCGAGGCCCAGCTGATCGAGACCTTCACGCTGCTGACCATCAACCACCAGAGTCTGATCGCCACCAAGGCCAACCGCATCTGCCGCGCCGCCAACGGCCGCACGGTGCTGGAGTTCGGCTCCCGCCGCGCCCAGGGCGCGGACGCCGCCATCATCGGCGCGCGGGCGGCCTACATCGGCGGCTGCGCCGGTACGGCCTGCACCATCTCCGACCAGCTGTACGGCGTGCCTGCCGGCGGCACCATGGCCCACGCCTGGGTGCAGATGTTTGACACGGAGTACGAGGCCTTCAAGACCTATTGCGAGACGTATCCCACCAACGCCACGCTGCTGGTGGATACCTATAACACTCTGAAATCCGGCGTGCCCAACGCCATCCGCGCCTTTAATGAGGTGCTGCGGCCCATGGGCATCAGCAAGTGCGGCATCCGCCTGGACAGCGGCGACATGGCCTATCTCAGCCAGAAGGCCCGCAAGATGCTGGACGAGGCCGGCTGGCCGGAGTGTCAAATCAGCGTGTCCAACTCCCTGGATGAACGGCTGATCCAGAACCTGTTTTTGCAGGGCGCCCAGATCGACATGTTCGGCGTGGGCGAGCGGATGATCACCGCCAAGAGCGAGCCGGTGTTCGGCGGCGTGTATAAGCTGACCGCCGTGGAGAACGAGAAGGGCGAGATCATCCCCAAGATCAAATGCAGCGAGAATGTGGAGAAGATCACCATTCCCCACTTCAAGAAGGTGTATCGCCTGTACAACAAGGACAACGGCAAGGCCATTGCCGACTATATGACCGTTCATGACGAGGTGGTGGACGAGAACGAGCCGTTGATGCTGTTCGACCCCTACGCCACCTGGAAGACCAAGAACGTCTGCAATTTCCAGGCCCGCGAGCTGCTGGTGCCGGTGTTCCTGAACGGTAAGAAGGTGTATGAATCCCCGGCCCTGAAGGACATCCAGACCTACTGCAAGCAGCAAGTGGATACCCTGTGGGACGAGATTAAGCGCTTTGATAACCCCCAGACCTACTATGTGGACCTGAGCCAGAAGCTGTGGGACATCCAGCAGGATCTTCTGCGGAAGAACCGGAACTGAGAGAGTATCAATAAACCGTTTGTAGGGGCGACCCTTGCGGTCGCCCGGAGCGGTGTTTTGATCGTCGTGTAACCATGCGGGCGACCGCAAGGGTCGCCCCTACGCAAATTCCCCGTTATCCCCATCCCGAAAGGAGCCGTATGAAGAAGCGCCGCATACAACAGAAAACGGAACGCCGGATCGGCGCGGGATTGCGTCTTGCGCTGGTGGCGGTGCTGCTGCTGGCGCAGATCGCGCTGGTGATCGGCCTGTCCAGACTTTTGCAGCAGCGGATGGCTGTGGCCTATACGCTGCTGGAGGTCGTGGCGCTGTTCAGCGCCGTGCGGGTCTATACCCGTCCGGGAAGCAGCAGCTATAAGATCGGCTGGATACTGCTGATCCTGGCGGTGCCTGTGGCGGGCCTGATCCTCTACTGGCTGTGGAACGGCGAGAGCAGCGCCAAGCGCTTGTCACTGAAAAAAGCCGCCGTTCCGGCGGAAAGTGCGGCTCAGACGGAGCAGTGCGCCGCCGCTATGGCGGCGCTGCGGCAGGACTTGCCGGAGTGGAGCCGTTTGGCGGAGTATATGACCCGGCAGGGCTTTCCGGTGTACTGCGGTACCGAGGCGGTGTATCTGGAGACCGGCGAGGTGTATCTCAATGATCTGCTGGCCCATATGGAGCAGGCCAGACGGTTCATCTTTCTGGAGTACTATATCGTGGCCCGGGGCGACATTTTTGACCGGATGCTGGCCATCTTCCGCCGCAAGCGGGCGGAGGGCGTGGAGATCCACTTTCTCTTTGACGATTTCGGCAGCATGATGCGTCTGGGCAATGAGGAGCTGGCCGCATTGCAGGAGATCGGCGTGGAGATCATGATCTTCAATCCGGTGCACCAGTATGTGAACCGGCTGTACTTCAACTACCGCGACCACCGGAAGATCGCCTGCATCGACGGCGAGGTGGCCTATACCGGCGGCGCCAATCTGGCGGATGAGTACGCCAACCTGATGGAGCGCTTCGGCTACTGGAAGGACTGCGGCGTGCGGCTGACAGGAGAGGGCGCGTGGACGCTGACCCGTGAGTTTATCTATCTGTGGGAGCGCATGGGCGGCGAGCTGGACTATGACTATGATTTTTACCGGCCCCGCTTTGCCGCGAAGGACGAGGGCTTTGTCCAGCCCTTTGTGGACGGGCCGGACAACAACCCCGTCAACACCGCCGAGGATGCCTTTTTGCAGCTGATCTCCGCCGCGCGGGAAACACTGACCATCACCACGCCGTATCTGGCCATCGACGAGCCGATGATGCGCGCGCTGTGTCTGGCAGCGGACTGCGGCGTAAGAATTCAGCTGCTGATGCCGGGCATCCCCGACCACAAATTTGCCTATCTGGTGGCCCAGAGCTACTGGGGCGAGCTGATGCGTCACGGCGTGGAGATCTACACCTTTACGCCGGGACTGCTCCACGGCAAGACGGTGCTGGCGGACGGCAATGTGGCGTTCGTCGGTTCGGTGAACATGGATTACCGCAGTTTCCAGCTGCATTTCGAGTGCGGTACGCTGCTGTACGGCACAGCGGTGTCCCGGCCGCTGGCGGAGGATATGGCCCGGATCATGGCCTCCGGCAAACGGGTGACCATGGAGCGCTGGAAGGGGCGGCCCTGGTATCAGAAGGTGCTGGGCACGCTGCTGCGGCTGTTCGCCATGTGGATGTAAGCGAGGTAGACCTATGAAATTACTGGAACCAAAATACCGTAAGCTGATGCGGGCGCTGGCTATCCCGGCGGCGCTGATCTTTGTGCTGGCCATCGTGGCCATGGCCACAGGCGCAATGTCCCTGTCTTACAGCGGCATCGCCGTGGACGACGCGGGGCGGCTGTATCTGGGCCGGGGCGGCAAGATCGAGGTATATGAAGCCGGACAGCAGGTGAATGTCATCGCTCCCGAAGTGGACAAGAGTTTTGTGTTCACCCTCCGGGAGGGACAGCTGGTGCTGTCCACCGGCAAGGTGGTGACCACGCTTGACCTTCAGGGAAACGCCGTTGACAGCAGGACCGACGAGGGCGGCGCGGTATACAAGGAGTTGAAGCCACTGCGCCGCGGCTTTACCGCCGCCGACGGCACTGCCTACACTCTGCGCCATGAAATGCTGGCGGCGCAGGTGACGGCGGAGGACGGCACGGTGCTGTACAGCGAGCCGGTCTGGGCCAACGCTCTCAAGCCGCTGCTGGCGCTGGCGGGCCTGTATGTGATCTTCGCCGCGGGGTATATCGCTCTGGATCGCTTCGCCACGCTGGAGGCCACCGGCCATCTGGATCAGGTGTAAAAAAGTGGTAAATTTTCCTGCTGACGCATATTGACAAAATCCGACTGATATGCTATGATTGCCCTACAATACAAGGGGTGCTGGTGCAAGCCGGCTGAGATACAGCGTACCGCCGCTGTGATCCCTCGAACCTGATCCGGATAATGCCGGCGTAGGAATGTGGTCATAGTGAATGGTTTCTTTCACCGCATTGCTTCGCCGCAATGCGGTGTTTTTGAAAGCCACCTCCGGACAGAATGTTTTCTTAGGAGGTAACAACAATGAATCACATGAAGCTTCGCGCCCTGTGCGAGGGCGCTATCATGGTGGCGGCCGGTACGGCTCTCAGCTTTATCAAGCTGTTTGAGCTGCCTCAGGGCGGCAGCATCGGCATCGGCATGCTGCCCCTGCTGTTCTACTGTGTGCGCTGGGGCTGGAAGGAAGGCCTGCTGGCGTCCTTTGCCTACGGCCTTTTGCAGCTGATCTTTGACGGCGCCTATGCCTGGGGCTGGACCAGCATGCTGCTGGACTACATCCTGGCCTATGGCGTACTGGGCTTCGCGGGCCTCTTTGCCCATAAGAAGAGTGGCATCTTCACCGGTACGGTGGTGGGCTGCGTGCTGCGCTTCATCGTCCACTTCATCAGCGGCATTACCATTTACCGCATCTATGAGCCCACCGAGCTCTTCAACACCACTTGGCTGAACCCCTATCTGTACTCCGCCGCCTACAACGGCAGCTATGTGGGTATCGACATGATCATCTGCCTGGTGATCTTCGCGGTGCTGTATAAGCCCCTGAAGAAGTACTTCATGGGCGAGGATCTGCTGGCCGCGAAATAAAAAAGCTTTCTTCTGCTCTCTGCTTTGCGTTATTTGACGGTGTGTAAAAAACATGTTGTCAACCGAAAAGCCCCGCCTTACGGCGGGGCTTTTCGGTTATGTGGATAAGTAAGCGGGTCAGTCCAGCTTGGGCCGCAGCCAGTCGGCCAGCGTGTCGAACAGCTTGCCGTAGCCGTCCATGGTGAGGTGGATGCCGTCGGCGGACAGCAGGTCGTTCATGTGGTGATCCGCCAGAAACGCCTGCCGCACATGGATCAGGGGCACATTGCTGGCGTAGGCCAGCTCCGTTACCGTGTCGCTGTACAGCTCCTGATGGCGGTAGATCATATCCTCGTCCCCCAGCCAGCGCATGATGGCGTTTCTGTCCAGTCCGTTGCGGCAGATAAAGCGCAGATACCGCCGGGGATCGATGGGCGGCAGGCTCATCAGCACCGGCTGCACGCCCTGCTGATACAGTACCTTCAGGATGCTGTCCAGCGTCTGGCGGAAGGTCTCCTGCTTGGTGTGGGGCTGATGGTCGCCCTCGGGATCGGCGGCGATGGCGGCCCAGTCATAGTCGCTGTCGTTGCCGCCGTAGCAGATCAGGGCATAGTCGGCGTCAAGCCCCCGCTGGGCGTCATGCTCCACCAGTGAGAGGCCCTTGGACACCGTGGCCCCCATCTTGGCCCGATTGGTCACCTGCACCCGGTCGGAGGGGTAACGGGCCATGATCTCCGGCAGGTGAAAATGGTATTTCAGCTCCTCGTCCGGCACGGTGGCTTTCAGCAGAGAATCCCCGTAAATATACACATTGCGCATCACACGGCACCTCCCAAATCTTTGTATCTAATATAGCACACAAGATGATGTACGTCAATATACAATTTGCGGCCTGCCCGTTGAAAATCGGAGATTTTTTCGTGAAAAGGGTACAATTAGGACTTGCATCCGGCGGCTGTTTCGGGTAAAATAGAGGTAACAATCCAAGATTGGTAGCTGTAAGGAAGTGCTTCGCGCACGGGCTGCAACTATCACTCGGCGCAGCGGCTTGAGTGTTTCGGACTTCTTTGAGGTCTGGAACATTTTTTGCTTTTTACGACGGCGGTAGTGTATTGGAACTTTTTTACAGGAGGAAACGACCATGACTTTATTGACCAACGGCAGATTGATCACCCGCGACAGCGAGGGTAAGGGCTATTACCAGCACGGCGCGGTGGCCTATGAGGGCACCAACATCGTGGAGGTAGGCGAGGAGACCGCCCTGCGGGCCAAGTACCCCGCGGCAGAGATCATCGACGCCAAGGGCGGCGTGATCATGCCGGCCTTCATCAATGCCCATACCCACATCTATTCCGCGCTGGCCCGCGGCCTGAGCATCGTGGGCAACAACCCCACCAACTTCTATGAGGTGCTGGACGGCACATGGTGGGCCATCGACCGCCACCTGATGATGGACGGCACCCGCGCATCCGCCACCGCGCTGTACATCGACTCCATCAAGCAGGGTGTCACCACCGTGTTCGACCATCACGCCAGCTATGGCGAGATCCCCGGCACGCTGCACACCATCGCTGAGGAGAGCAAGCGCCTGGGCCTGCGCTCCTGCCTGTGCTATGAGGTGTCCGACCGCGACGGCGAGGAGAAATGCCTGCAGGCCATCAAGGAGAACGCCGACTTCATCACCGAGTGCGAGCAGCGCAAGGACCCCATGCTGGCGGCCATGTTCGGCGGCCATGCCCTGTTCACCATCTCCGACAAGACCTTTGACCGGATGGTGGAGGCCAACAACGGCCGCACCGGCTATCACATCCATGTGTCCGAGGGCATGAACGACGTGTACGACTCCCTTCAGAACTACGGCCGCCGCCCCGTGCAGCACCTGCAGGATCACGGCATTCTGGGCGAAAAGACCATTCTGGGCCACTGCATCCATGTGAACACCGCCGAGATGGAGATCATCAAGGAGACCGGCACCATGGTGGTCAACAACCCCGAGTCCAACATGGGCAACGCCATCGGCATCTGCCCGGTGATCCAGCTCTATAAGCGGGGCATCCTGCTGGGCATGGGCACTGACGCCTATACCAACGACATGCTGGAGTCCATCAAGGTGGCCCTGTGCTCCCAGCGCAGCCAGAACTGCCTGCCCAACGTGGGCTGGTGCGAGGTCACGGACATGCTGTTCAAGAACAACGCCAAGATCGGCGAGAAGTACTTCCCCCAGCAGTTGGGCGTGCTGAAAGCCGGCGCCGCGGCGGACATCATCGTCATGGACTACAAGCCCTTCACCCCCTTCTCCGACGAGAATATCGACGGCCACATGATCTTCGGCATGACCGGCCGCCAGTGCCAGACCACCATTGCCGCCGGTAAGCTGCTGATGAAGGATCGCGTGCTGGTGGGCATCGACGAGGAGGCCGAGAACGCCCACATCCTCGAGGCCGCCAAGAAGCTCTGGGGCGATCTGAACCACCGCACCTATTGAGAAAATGCCAGGATTGCCACAGCGGCGACACCCGCGGTTAAAGGGCTTTGATTACAGCCATGGTTGGTATTTTGTGACCATATGCACCGATAAACGCAAAAGGATATTGAGCCGCATTTCCGTAGGGCGGGGTGCCCTCACCCCGCCGTGCGTGGAATTGTCCGATATCGGGCGCGTGGTTAAAAAGCACATTTTTCGGACGAATGATGTATATCCAAATGTTTCGATAAACACGTTTGTGATCATGCCCAACCATGTGCATCTGATCGTCGCCATTGAGCCTGCCGCAGGCGGCGGGGTGAGGGCACCCCGCCCTACGACACTTTCGGATATCGTCCGATCCGTCAAGGCAATGGTTACCCGCGAACTTGGATACTCCATATGGCAAACATCCTTTTACGACCACGTCATCCGCACTGAGGCGGACTATCTCCGTATCTGGCAATATATTGACGAAAACCCCGCCTGTTGGGCGGAGGACGAATACTATTCCGAATAACGACAAGGAGGACATCCCATGTCTGAAAAAATGTATCCCATTCCCTTTAGATCCCTGATGAACTGGGTGGTCACCGAATACGCCAACTGCGGCGAGATCTTCGGCGTCCGCAAGGCCTATCACGCCACCGGCAAGTCCCTGCCCATCTTCGGCGAGCGGATCGAGACCCCCTTCGGCCCCGCCGCGGGCCCCAACAGCCAGTTGGCCCAGAACATCATCGCCGCCTATATGGCCGGCGCCCGCTTCTTCGAGGTCAAGACCGTCCAGAAGATGGACGGCGCCGATCTGGCCGCCTGTGTGCCCCGTCCCTGCATTCTGGCCAATGACGAGGGCTATAATCAGGAGTGGTCCACCGAGCTGACCGTTCCTCAGGCCATGGACGAGTATATCAAGGCATGGTGCGCCCTGAAGGTGCTCAGCAAGGTATACGGTCTGGGCGATCCCAACGGGTTCGTGTTCAACATGTCCGTGGGCTATGATCTGGAAGGCATCAAGGGCGACAAGGTCAACACCTATATCGAGGGCATGAAGGACGCCAACAAGACCGCCATCTTCGGTGAGTGCAAGGCCGTTCTGAAGGAGCTGTTCCCGGAGGAGAGCGCCTACATCGACGCCATCGATCCCCGCGTCAGCCGCAGCGTCACCGTGTCCACCCTGCACGGCTGTCCCCCCGATGAGATCGAGCGCATCGCCAGCTATCTGATCTCCGAGAAGCACCTGCATACCTTCGTCAAGTGCAACCCCACCATTCTGGGCTATGAGACCGCACGCCGCACGCTGGACAGCATGGGCTATGACTACATCGTGTTTGACGAGCATCACTTCAACGAGGATCTCCAGTGGGCCGACGCCGTTCCCATGTTCGAGCGGCTGCAGGCCCTGGCCGACAGCTGCGGTCTGGAGTTCGGCCTGAAGCTCAGCAACACCTTCCCGGTGGACACCACCCGCGGCGAGCTGCCCAATGACGAGATGTATATGTCCGGCCGCTCCCTGTTCCCCCTGACC
>CAVHKA010000021.1:0-16868 GCA_963636325.1 Agathobacter sp.
ACTCGCCGTCCACCAGCCGCCGGGGCAGCTTCAGCACCCGGACGGTGAACTCGGTGTTGTTCAGCATTTCCAGCGCCCGCTGGGTGGCCAGCTGACCGGCGTTGTCGTTATCGTAGCACAGTACCAGCTCCTTGGTGTACCGGCCCAGCAATCGGATCTGCTCGGTGGTCAGCGCCGTACCCATCGAGGCCACCGCGTTGTCGAAGCCCGCCTGATGCAGCGTCACCACATCAAGGTTGCCCTCGCACAGGATCATGTTGGGGCGCTTGGTTTTTTTCGCCAGATTCAGCCCGTACAGCACCCGGCGCTTGCTGTATACCGGCGTTTCGGTGCTGTTCATGTATTTCGGCTCGGACTTGTCGATGACGCGGCTGCCAAAGCCCACCACGTCGCCCCGCACGTCAATGACCGGCAGCATCAGCCGGTTGCGGAATTTGTCGTAAAAGCCGCCGCTCTTGTTGGCCACGATCAATCCCGCCGTCAGCAGCTCCTGCTTGGTGTAGCCCTTGGCGGTCATGGCCCGCAGCAACGCGTCCCAGCTGTCCGGCGACGCGCCCATGCCGAAGCGCACGGCGATCTTCCGGGAAATGGCCCGCTTGTCCAGATACGCCCGTACCGCCGCGCCGTCGGGGCTTTGCAGCACGTCGTAATACCACCGTGCGGCGTCCCGGTTCAGGCTCAGCAGCCGCTTGCGCAGCCGGTCGGCGTCGGCGGACTCCCGATTCTCCGGCACCTCCATGTTGACCCGCTTGGCCAGAAAGCGGATGGCGTCGGGGTAGGAGAGGTTTTCGATCTCCATGATGAAGTTGATGACGCCGCCGCCCTTCTTGCAGCCGAAGCAGTGATAGAACTGCTTGTCCTGCAACACATGGAAGGAGGGGGTCTTTTCGTTGTGGAAGGGACAGCAGCCCCAATAGCTGCCGCCCTTGGGCGTCAGCGATACATAGGAGCCCACCACGTCCACGATGTCGTTGCGGGCGATCAGCTCGTCCAGAAATGTCTGGGAAAACATGGCAGGACCTCCTTTCCGCGCTGCGTCGAAATTTTTCCTCATTCTATATATACAGGATATTTTCCGGATACACTCTTTTTTCACCGAAAAAATTTTGAAAAACAAAAATTTTTGTACCACCGGCGGGGGCATGGTGCTATAATGGATGAAACAAGAAACGACAGGGAGGTACTTTCCTATGAAACGACTCTTTACCGGCGGCCGCGTGGTCAGCGGCAGCGCCGTCGTGGAGGCCGATGTGCTGGTGGACGGCGAAAAGATCGTGTCCGTGGCGCCCCATATCGACGCGCCTGACGCGGAGGTGGTGGACGTGACCGGCAAGCTGCTACTGCCGGGCTTCATCGACGCCCACACCCACTTTGATCTGGACGTGTGCAATACCACCACCGCCGACGATTTTGAAAGCGGCAGCCGTTCCGCCCTCCGCGGCGGCACCACCACCGTCATCGACTTCGCCTGCCCCAACAAGGGCGAGACGCTGGCCTATGGTCTGGAGCTGTGGCACAAAAAGGCGGCGGACTGCCACTGTGACTACGGCTTCCATATGACCATCGACGACTGGAACGAGGGCATCGAGGGCGAGCTGGACGACATGTTCGCTGCCGGTATCACCTCCTTCAAGATGTATATGACCTATCCCGCCATGATGCTGCCGGACGGCGACCTGTACCGCGCCCTGAAGGCGTTGAAGGCACGGGGCGGCATCTGCGGCGTCCACTGCGAGAACAGCGGCGTGATCGACGCGCTGGTGGCGGAGAAAAAAGCCAAGGGCGAGAACACCGTCTCCTGCCATCCCCAGACCCGCCCCGACTATCTGGAGGCGGAAGCGGTGGGCCGCATCCTGCGGATCGCCCAGGCGGCGGAGGCCCCTGTGGTGATCGTCCACACCACCAACGCCGCGGCCCTCAGCGAGATCGATCAGGCCCGTGACCGTGGCCAGACGGTGTATTCCGAGACCTGCCCCCAGTACCTGGCGCTGGATGACAGCGTCTACTATCAGGAGGACTGGCTGTCCTCCGCCAAGTTCGTGTGCTCGCCGCCCATCCGCAAAAAGGCGGATCAGGACGCATTGTGGGATGGCCTGCGTGAGGGCCGGGTCAACACCGTCTCCACCGACCACTGCTCCTTCACCACGGCGCAGAAGCTGGCGGGGCAGGGGGATTTCACCACCATTCCCGGCGGCCTTCCCGGCGTGGAGACCCGGGGCGAGGTGGTGTATACCACCGGCGTGGCGGCGGGCCGCATCGACCTGCCCACCTTCTGCCGCGCCCTCAGCGAGAATCCCGCCAAGCTGTACGGCCTTTATCCCCGCAAGGGCTGCATCGCCCCCGGCGCGGACGCCGATATCGTGGTGTACGATCCGGCGGCGGATCACGCCCTCCGGGCCGCCGACATGGTGTCCCGCTGCGATTATACCCCCTTCGAGGGCTTCCGCACCTCCGGCAGCATTGCCGCCGTGTACCTGCGGGGCATGTCCGCCGTGGAGAACGGCACCGTCAACGACGTAAAGGGCCAGTACCTCAAGCGCGGCAAGTGCGCCCTGTAAAAACTGTGATACAGCAAAAACGGCGGCCAAAGCCGCCGTTTTTGCTGCAAATTTTTTGCGCGGCGCTTTTCAAATGCGTCCGGCGGTGTTATACTACGTCTGATACCATGATTCTATGAAAAGGAGCGAACGCTATGAAAAAATCCGTATTGCGCAGCTATGCCAACCTGATCGCCCGCGCGGGCGTGAATATCCAGCCGGGCCAGGAGGTCTTTATCCAGGCCGATCTGGATCAGCCGGAGTTCGTGCAGATGCTGGTGGAGGAGTGCTATAAGTGCAAGGCCAAGAAGGTGGTGGTGGACTGGAACTATCAGCCGCTGCAAAAGGTCCACTACCGTTACCGCACCCTGACCACCCTGGGTAAGGTGGACACCTATGAGGAGGCCCGCTGGCAGCATTATGTGGACACCATCCCCTGCCGCATCTATCTGCTCAGCGAGGACCCCGACGGCCTGAAGGGCATCAACCAGGAGAAGATGGCCAAGGCCCAGCAGAAGCGCTATCCCATCATCAAGCCCTATCGTGACGCCATCGAGAACAAGTACCAGTGGTGCATCGCCGCCGTACCCGGCAAGGCGTGGGCCAAGAAGCTGTTCCCGGAGCTGCGTGCCGGCGCCGCCGTGGAGAAGCTGTGGGAGAACATTCTGGCTACCTCCCGCGTGGACGGAGACCCCATCGCCACGTGGGAGGCCCACAACAAGGACCTCCACGACCGCTGCGCCTATCTCAACAGCCTGCGTATCGAGAAGCTGCACTACACCAGCGCCACCGGCACCGACTTCACCGTGGGCATGATCCCCGAGGGACGGTTCTGCGGCGGCAGCGAGAAGAGCTTGCAGGGCATCGTCTTTAACCCCAACATCCCCAGCGAGGAGTGCTTTATCTCTCCCAAGCGGGGTGAGGCCGAGGGCATCGTCTATTCCACCAAGCCCCTGAGTTATCAGGGCCAGCTGATCGATAAGTTCTGGATCAAGTTCCACGAGGGCAAGGCCGTGGAGTGGAACGCCGAGGTCAACAACGAACTGCTGACCAAGCTGATCACCATGGACGAGGGCAGCGCCTATCTGGGCGAGTGCGCGCTGGTGCCCTATGATTCCCCCATCCGCAAGTCCGGCATCCTGTTCTACAACACCCTGTTTGACGAGAATGCCGCCTGCCATCTGGCGCTGGGCATGGGCTTTGCCGACACCATTGAGAACTTCCATGAGCGGACGCTGGAGGAGTGCCGCGCGCTGGGCGTCAACGACTCCATGATCCATGAGGACTTCATGATCGGTTCCGAGGATATGAACATCGACGCCATCTGCGCCGACGGCAAGACCGTTCCCATCTTCCGCAACGGCAACTGGGCGTTCTGAGCACTTTCTATATGAAAAGCGTGTTCCCTGTGAGGGACACGCTTTTTTGCGCCTTCGGGCTTTCCAAGGGGCGAAAAATACGGTATAATAGCAGGGAAAATGCGGAACGGAGAGAGGAGAAACGCCTATGCTGACCATCTGGATCGGCCGCGCGGGAAGCGGCAAATCGGCGCGGGTGCTGGAGACCATGGGCCGGGAACGGGAAAGCCGTCCCCAGCTTCTGCTGGTGCCGGAGCACACGTCCCACGAGGCGGAGCTGGATCTGTGCCGCGCCTGCGGCCCTACCGCCAGCCGCAATGCCGAGGTGCTGACCTTCCAGAGCCTTGCCACCCGTGTGCTGAGCGAGACCGGCGGTCTGGCGGAGGTGACGCTGGACAACGGCGGCAAGCTGCTGACCATGCGGCGGTGCCTGCAGGAGCTGCACAGCAACCTGAAGGTGTTCGGGCGGCCCTCCCAGCGGGCGGCGTTCCTGCACCAGCTGACCACGCTGGCCGACGAATTCTACGCCTATCAGATCGCGCCGGAGACGCTGTACCGCCATGTGGCGGACATGGAGGGCGCCATGGGCGACAAGCTGCGGGATGTGGCGCTGATCTTTGCCGCCTACGACGCGCGGCTGCGCAGCGGGGAGACGGATGTGCGCTCCCGCGTGCAGAAGCTCCACGACAGCCTGCCCCAGTCCCATTATCTGGACGGGAAGGATCTGTATCTGGATGGCTTTTCCTTCTTCAACAAGCAGGAGGAGAGCGTGCTGACGCTGGCGCTGCGGCGGTGTCACAGCGTGACGGTGACGCTGCTGGGCGACCGGAGCGGGCAGCTGTTCCAGAATGCCGCCGCCCAGAAGGAGCGGCTGGCGCGCATGGCCCGCGAGGCGGGGATGGAGTGCCGCCTGGCCTACCTCTCCCGGCGGGACGACAGCCCGCTGGGCCATCTGGAGCGCCACTGCTTCGGCAGCGACGCGGTATGGGAGGAGGAGACCGATGCGGTGGCCCTCTATCAGGCGGCCACCGCCTATACCGAGGTGGAGTATGTTTCCGCCCAGATCCGGCAGCTGGCGGCGCAGGGCTATCGCTATCGGGATATTGCCGTGGCCAGCCGCAGCATGGACACTTATGGGCCGCTGCTGGAATCGGTGTTCCGGCGGGACGGCATCCCCGCCTACATCAGCCGCCGCAGCGACATTCTGGAAAAGCCGGTGATGACGCTGCTGCTGTCCGCCGTGGACGCGGTGACCGGCGGCTTTGAGTATGAGGATATGTTCCGCTATCTGAAAACCGGCATGACCGGCGTGACGGCGGCGGAGTGCGATCTGCTGGAGAACTATGTGATCCGGTGGGATATTCGGGGGAATATGTGGCTGCGGGACGTGCCGTGGACGCTGAATCCCGACGGCTACGGACTGGACATGACGGAGGAACGGACGGCCCGGCTTCAGGAGATCAACCGCGTCCGGGAAAAGGTGCGCGGGCCGCTGTCGGCGCTGGCGGACGGGTTGAAACAGCGGCACGCCGCGCGGGACAAGGCCCGGACGCTGTATGAGTTCGCGGCGGCGGCCGGTGTGCCGGACGCCCTGCGGGAGAAGGCGGACGAACTGCTTTCGGCAGGGCAGGTGCAGCTGGCGGAGGAATACGCCCAGCTGTGGCAGATCTTCTGCGACGTG
Organism: Agathobacter sp.; assembly: GCA_963636325.1. Classification (GTDB taxonomy): domain Bacteria; phylum Bacillota; class Clostridia; order Oscillospirales; family Oscillospiraceae; genus Vescimonas. The sequence goes on from CAVHKA010000021.1 coordinate 5,577, forward strand.
CTGGATCAGTTTGTGGAGATCCTGGGGGATACGGAACTGGACGGCGAGGAGTTCGCCAGGCTGCTGCGGCTGGTGCTGACCCAGTACAGCGTGGGCACCATCCCCGCCACGCTGGATCAGGTGAAGGTCAGCGAGATCACCCGCAACGACCGCCACCGGGTGCGGGTGCTGTTTCTGCTGGGCGCCAACGACCACCTGCTGCCCAAGATCGAGAAGGACGGCGGCGTGCTGGACAGCGACGACCGGCAGGCGCTGGCGCAGCGGGATATCCCCCTGTCGGACGCCACCTTTGACGCGCTGGACAACGAATTGCAGAATATCTACGCCTGCCTTGCCCAGCCCACGGAGCAGCTGCGTATCTCGTGGCCGGTCACCGATGTGACCGGCGCGGAGCTGCGGCCCTCCTTCGTGGTGGAGCGGGTACGGCTGCTGTTCCCGCGATTGAAGGTACAGCGGGAGGACGGGGCCTACCGCATGACGCTGCCTGCCGCGGCCCTGTGCGCCGCCGGGGAGAACGAGGCCCTGTGGCGGTATTTCGAGGGGCAGCCCCGGTACGCGGCGGCTCTCGCCGCCATGGTCCGTGCCCGGCGGATGGAGCGGGGACGGCTTTCACCGGAGGCGGTGCAGTCTCTGTACGGCCGCTCCATCGCCATGTCCGCCAGCCGCATGGACCGGGTGAAGTCCTGCCATTTCGGCTATTTCATGGAATACGGCCTGCGGGCAAAGGAGCGGAAAAAGGCGGGCTTTGAGGCCCCGGAGGTGGGTACCTTCCTGCACTATCTGCTGGAAAATGTGAACCGCGAGGTGAAGGAGCAGGGCGGCTACGGACAGGTGGACGATGAAGCCCTGCGCCATATGGTGAAGCGCTATGTGGAGCGCTACGCCGCCACGCAGATACAGGAATATCAGAACAAATCCGCCCGCTTCCGGTATCTGTTCAGCCGCCTGCGGGAGACGGCGTATACCATCATATTGAATATTGCCCGGGAAATGCGGCAGTCGGATTTCCAGCCGGTGGAGTTCGAGCTGAGCTTCGGCGGACGGGACGGCCATCTGCCTGCCATCACCGTGCGGGAGGGCGGCGCGTCGCTGTCGGTGTCCGGCAAGGTGGACCGTGTGGACGGCTGGCTCCATGACGGGAAGCTGTACCTGCGGGTGGTGGACTATAAGACCGGCAAAAAGAGCTTCGACCTGACGGATATCCGCTATGGACTGGGCATCCAGATGCTGCTGTACCTCTTCACGCTGGAGCGGGAGGGACAGGCGTATTTCGGCTATCCCATCGTGCCCTGCGGCGTGCTGTATCAGCCTGCCCGCAGCGTGATACTGCGGCAGGACCGGAACATCAGCGATGAAAAGCTGAAGGCGGCGCTGGAGAGCGAGCTGCGCCGCACGGGTCTGGTGCTGGGCGAGCCGGAGGTGCTGCGGGCCATGGAGCACAGCGCGCTGGAGACGCCCTGCTATCTGCCCATCAGCGTGAAGAAGGACGGTACACTGTCCGGCGATATCGCTACGGCGGCCCAACTGGGCCATCTGGGGCGGTATGTGGACCGGCTGCTGCACCAGATCGCCGGGGAGATCGCCCACGGCAACATCGACGCCGATCCCTATGCCCGCGGGCCGCAGGACAGCGCCTGCACCTACTGCGCCTTTGCCTCGGCCTGCTATTTTGACGAGAGCCGGGACAAGCGGCGGCAGCTGCATAAGACGGACAGCGGCGAATTCTGGGCCATGCTGGAGAAGGAAAACGGAGAGGAGGCGCGTCATGGCGAAAATTGAATTGACCCCTGACCAGCGCGCCGCCGTGGAGAACCGGGGCGGGAGCCTGCTGGTGTCCGCCGCCGCCGGCTCCGGCAAGACCAAGGTGCTGGTGGAGCGGCTGTTCCGCTACATCACCCAGGAGCAGTGCGCGGTGGACGATTTCCTTATCATCACCTATACCAAGGCCGCCGCGGCGGAGCTGCGGGGCAAGATCGCCGCGGAGCTGGCCAAGCGGGTGGCGGAGCATCCGGAGGACGGCCATCTGCGCCGCCAGCTGTTCCGGGTGTATCAGGCGGACATCAAGACGGTGGACGCTTTCTGCGCCGCGCTGCTGCGGGAGAATACCTATCTGCTGCCGGCCGTGGAGGGCCACAGCCTGACGCCAGATTTCCGCGTGCTGGACGAGCAGGAGGCAGATCTGGTCAAGGAGCGCGTGCTGGGCCGTGTGCTGGAGGACTTCTACGCCCATATGGACGACAAGGCGGAGCAGCTGGCGGAGACGCTGGGCGCGGGCCGGGACGACCGTGCGCTGGAAAAGCTGGTGCTGGAGCTGCACCGCAAGCTGCAAAGCCATCCCTATCCGCTGCAGTGGCTGGAGAAGGTGCGCCGGGAGTGGGAGACGCTGCCGGAGGATCTGGGCCAGTCCCCCTATGGTCAGGTGATCATGGCGGATGCCGCCGCCAAGGCGGATTTCTGGGCCGCGCAGCTGGAAAAGACGGCGGACGGCATCACCGATGACGCGGTGGCCGCGGCCTATGCCGACCGGATGACGGAGACCGCCGCTCAGCTGCGGCAGCTTGCCGCGGCACAGGGCGACTGGGCCGCCATGGCGGCCATCCGGCCCGCCTTCCGCCGCATGGGCGCGGTGCGGGGCGAGAACCCGGAAAAGGAGCGGATCCAGGCGCTGCTGAAGCCCTGCAAGGACGCGCTGAAGAAGCTGACGGCGCCCTTCGAGACGCCGCAGAAGGAATTGCTGGCGGACATGGCCGTGATGGCGCCCGCCATGCTGGCGCTGACCGGCCTGACGGCGGAATTCACCCGCCGCTATCAGGCGGAGAAGGTGCGGCGCAACGCCATGGACTTCTCGGATCAGGAGCACTACGCCATCGAGCTGCTGCTGGCGGAGGGACAGCCCACGGAGTTGGCGCGGCAGGTGGCGGGCCGCTACCGGGAGATCATGGTGGACGAATATCAGGACACCAACGATGTGCAGAACTGCATTTTCTCCGCCATCTCCCGGCAGGAGCAGAACCTGTTCACCGTGGGCGACGTGAAGCAGAGCATTTATCGCTTCCGTCTGGCCGACCCCACCATCTTCCTGCGGAAATACAACGCCTACGCGCCTGCCGCACAGGCGGAGGATGGCCAGCCCCGCAAGGTGCTGCTGAGCCAGAACTTCCGCTCCCGCGCCAGCGTGCTGGACGCCTGCAACGCCATCTTCCAGAGCATCATGTCGGCGGAGATGGGCGAGATGAACTATGGCTCGGAGGAGCGGCTGAACTTCGGTGCGGCCTACTATCCGCCCCACGAGGACACGGCGGCGGAGTTCCACCTGATCGACGTGTCCGACACGGAGGAGGAACACTTTGACCGCACGGCGGTGGAGGCCCGGTTCGTGGCAGACCGCATCCGCCGCATGCTGGACGAGGGCTATTGCGTCAATGGCAGCGACGGTCTGCGCCGGTGTACGCCGGAGGATTTCGTGATATTGATGCGCTCACCCCGCAGCCGGCTGAAGGCCTTCACGGCGGCGCTGGCGGCGCGGGGCATCCCCTGTGCCGCCGACGAGAGCAGCGACTTCTTCTCTTCGGTGGAGATCGCCGTGGTGTGGTCGCTTTTGCAGATCATCGACAATCCGCGGCAGGACGTGCCGCTCATCTCTGTGCTGCGCTCGCCGCTGTTCGGCTTTACGCCGGACCGTCTGGCGGCCATCCGCGCCCTGCGGCGGGAGGGGGACTATTACGACGCCCTGCTGCTGGATGAGAGCGAGGATACCCAGGCGTTTCTGCAGACCCTCTCGCAGCTGCGCTCCGCCGCCCGGGACGAGCCGGTGGACGAGCTGCTGTGGCATATCTACAACACCTGCCACTGTGTGGCGGTGTTCGGGGCCATGCCGGTTGGGCAGGCCCGGAAGGATAATCTGGTGGCGCTGTATACCTACGCCCGGCAGCTGGCCGGAGCGGGGAAGAAGAGCGTATTCGATTTCGTGGCCCATCTGCGGACGCTGCTGGAAAACGGCGACGCGCCGGATCTCTCCACCCGCCAGAGCGCGGGCGGCGTGCAGATCATGTCCATCCACAAGTCCAAGGGGCTGGAATTTCCCATCGTGTTCCTGTGCGACCTCAGCAAGCGGTTCGACCCCCGCGACGTGCAGGAGCCGGTGCTGGTGCATCCGGTGCTGGGCCTTGGCACCGAGTGCGTGGACAGGGAGCGCCGCATTCGGTACGACACCGTCAGCAAGACGGCGGTGGCCCTGCGCTTGCAGCGGGAGAGCAAGTCCGAGGAAATGCGCATCCTGTATGTGGCCATGACCCGCGCACAGGAGAAGATGATCGCCGTGGACTGCATGCGGAAGGCCCGCAAACGGGTGGCCGATCTGGCGGGCGTGGCGGGCGTGCCGACTCCGCCGGAGTCGGTGGCGGCGGGCCGGTGCCTGGGCGACTGGGTGCTGCTGCCGCTGCTGTGTACCGCGCCGGGCGCGAAGCTGTGCCAATGGGCGGAGGTCACGCCGCCAGAGCTGACGACGGAGGACGGCGGCTGGCAGGTGCATCTGTGGGAAAATCCCACCTCCGCCGCCCAGGCCGCCGCGGAGGATGGCGTGCTGGCCGATCTGCCCAGGGAGGCGGACTTCGATCCCGCGCCGCTGGAATGGTCGTATGACCATCCCTGCGCCACGGTCACTCCCGGCAAGGTAACGGCCACCCAGCTGAAGGGCCGTGCCATCGACGAGGAAATTGCAGAAGGCGCGCCCACCCGGCGGCGGGCGGTGCTGTTTGAAAAGCCGAAATTCCTGCGGGAGGTCACCGGCCTGACGGCGGCGGAAAAGGGGACCGCCGTCCACGCCGTGATGCAGTACATCGACTTCCGCACGCCGCCCACGGCCTCCGCCGTGGCGGGCGAGGTGGAAAAGCTGGTCCGCCGGCGGCTGCTGACGGCTCAGCAGGCCGGGGCGGTGGACTGCGCCATGGTGGCCCGGTTCCTGTCCTCGCCGCTGGCGGAGCGCATCCGGCAGGCAAAGCAGGTGTGGCGGGAGTACCGCTTCACGCTGTTGACGGACGCGGCGCTGTACGACCCGGCGGCGGCAGGGGAGGAGCTGATGCTGCAGGGCGTGGTGGACTGCGCTTTCGAGACGGCGGCGGGCGGCCTTGTGGTGGTGGACTTCAAGACCGACCGCATCACACCCTCCCAGCAGGCCCAGCGGGCCGAAAGCTACCGCCCGCAGCTGGAGGCCTACGCGCTGGCGCTGGGGCAGGTGCTGGAAAAAGAGGTGACGGAGAAGGTGCTGTACTTTTTCCACACAAATTCCGCGGTGAAATTGTAAAAAAGTACTTGCATTTTGCCGCGGGATGTGCTATTATCACAGTTGCGTTTATGGGTAAAACCAGACGACAAGTGTACCGGAAAGGGGTGAACCAGAGCAATGAAGGAAGGAATCCATCCCAATTATCAGCAGACTACTATCAAATGCGCCTGCGGTAATGTGATTGAGACAGGTTCTACGAAGAAGGATATTCGCGTGGAAGTCTGCTCTAAGTGTCACCCGTTCTTCACCGGCAAGCAGAAGCTTGTCGATACCGGCGGACGCGTTGCCAAGTTCAACAAGCGTTTCGGCCTGGAGGGCTAACAAGACACATGAAAGACCTGCATCCTCGGGTGCAGGTCTTTTTTTCGTTTACAACCGACGGGAAAACGTATATAATAAGAAAAAATTCTTTTGACCGAGGGTACTATGGAACGTAAGACTTTGGAAAATAACAGGGAATCCCGTGACCATGCCGTGCTGGTGGGCCTGCGTTCGCCGGTATTGGGCGATGACAGCGCCGACGAGGAGAGTCTGATGGAGCTTTCGGAGCTGGTGGACACGGCGGGCGGCGACACAGCGGGCATCATCCTGCAAAGCCGGGAAAAGCCTGATCCCCACAGCTTCATCGGTGAGGGCAAAGTGGAGGAAGTCAAGCGCATGGTGGACAACGAAAAGGCCACCATGGTGATTTTCGACAACGACCTGTCGCCGTCCCAGATCCGCGTCCTGACCGAGCTGCTGGGTGTGCAGGTCATTGACCGCAGCGGCCTGATTTTGGACATCTTCGCCCAGCGGGCCAGAACCAAGGAGGGCTGCTTGCAGGTGGAGCTGGCCCAGTACCAGTACCTGCTGCCCCGGCTGATCGGCATGTGGAGCCATCTGGAGCGGCAGGGCGGCACCGGCGGCTCTCCCATCGGCACCAAGGGCCCCGGCGAGACCCAGCTGGAGACCGACCGCCGCCACATCCGCCGCAAGATCGACAAGCTGAAGGATGAGCTGGAGGAGGTGCGCCGGGTGCGTGCCACCCAGCGCCAGCGCCGCAGCAAGAATGAGATCCCCGTGGTGGCCATCGTGGGCTATACCAACGCGGGCAAGTCCACGCTGCTGAACGCCATCACCGGAGCGGACATCCCCGCCAACAACCGCCTGTTTGACACGCTGGATACCACCACCCGGCTCCTCACCGTCAGCGATACGCTGGACGTGGTGATCTCCGACACGGTGGGCTTTATCCGTAAGCTGCCCCACCAGCTGGTGGAGGCCTTCAAGGCCACGCTGGAGGAACTGGAGTACGCCGACCTGCTGCTGCATGTCATCGATTCCTCCAACCTCCAATGGCGGCAGCAGGCCGACACGGTGGATCGCCTGATCCGCGAGTTGGGAGCCGACACCATCCCCTGTATCCGGGTATATAACAAGTCCGACCTCAGCTTTCCCGGCGAACGGGCCAAGGAGGCCGACGCCGTGGCCATCTCCGCCAAGACGGGGGAGGGCATCCCTGACCTGCTGGCGCTGATCGACAAAAAGCTGGACAAGGGCACCAAGCGGGTGACGCTGCACCTGCCCTACGACAAGGCGGGGGCGCTGGACAGCCTGTACCGGGAGGCCAAGGTGGAGAGCGTGGAGTACGGCGCCACGGTGGACGTGGTGGCCGTGTGCAATCCCCGGCTGCTGGGCCAGCTGAAGGACTACGTCGAGGGCTGGCAGCCACCGAAGGAGGATTGGGAATGAGCGAGTTTCGTGTTCCCTTTCAGGCGGCGGACAGCGAGTTCGTGGAGAAGCGCTCCCGCTTCATCAGCCACATCTGGCCGGTGGAGACGGAGGAGCAGGCCCAGCAGTGCATCAAGGACATGAAGGCCAAGTACTATGACGCCCGCCACAACTGCTGGTGCTACCGCATCGGCCCCACCACCGCCCGGTACAGCGACGACGGCGAGCCCCAGGGGACTGCCGGACAGCCCATGCTGAAGGTGCTGGAGCGGGAGGAGGTCACCAACGTGTGCTGCGTGGTGACCCGGTATTTCGGCGGCATCCTGCTGGGGGCCGGCGGCCTGACCCGGGCCTATTCCAAGGGGGCCAAGGACGCGCTGATCGCCTCCGGTGTGGCGGTGATGGGCGCGTGGGCCAGGGTGGAGGTGCCCTGCACCTATCCGCTGTTCGAGCGGGTGAAGCTGGAGATCGAGGCCCAGGGCGGCGTCATCGACGATGTGGCCTACGGCGCGGATGTGGTGCTGTCCATCTCGCTGCCTGCGGAAAAGACGGAAGCCCTGCAGGCGCGGCTGACGGAGCTGTCCGCCGGAGGTATTACCCTCCGGGTGCTGGCGGAGGAATTCCGTCCGGGGCCGCGAGTGGAAGTGAAATAAAAAAGAGACTGCTGATGCAGTCCCTTTTTCAGTGAAGAGCGAAGAGTGAAGAACTTCGGTATGCAGCCAAGGCGGCATGATAAAAAATGTCCCGACCTTGTCGGGACATTTTTTGTTCACTTTTCCACGCCCAGATGGGCGTGGCGCTTGATGGCCTGAAAGGATTCGTCACTGATCACATGCTCCAGCTTGCAGGCATCCTCGGTGGCCACCTCCGGCGATACGCCAAGCTTAGTCAGATACTGCGTCAGCAGCGTGTGGCGCTCGTAGATCATTTCGGCCACCTCGCGGCCCGGCTCCAGCAGTGTGATGAAGCCGTTTTCGTCGACCTTGATATAGCCGCCGCTTTTCAAAAGACCCATGGCACGGCTGACACTGGGCTTGGAATAGCCCATGTACTCGCCTACGTCGATGGCGCGGACGTGAGGCGACTGGCTGGTCAGCACCAGAATGGTCTCCAGATACATCTCGCCGGATTCCTGCAAATGCATGTGATCACTCCTTGTTTTTATTACAAAAAGTATAGCACAAGGAGAAAGTAAATGCAAGTTGCATTTCGCTAACTATGCTAAATTCTGGAAATTACTTGCCCAGCGCGGCCTTCAGGGCCTCCACGCGGTCGGTCTTTTCCCATGCCACGCCCAGATCCTCGCGGCCCATGTGACCGTAAGCGGCCAGCTGGCGATAGATGGGCTTGCGCAGATCCAGATCGCGGATGATGGCGGTGGGACGCAGGTCAAAGACTTTCTCCACAGCGGCTTCCAGCGCATCGTCAGCCACCACGCCGGTGCCGAAGGTGTCCACCATCACGCTGACGGGACGGGCCACGCCGATGGCGTAGGCCAGCTGGATCTGGCACTTGCTGGCCAAACCAGCGGCCACCACGTTCTTGGCTACCCAGCGGGCGGCGTAGGCGGCGGAGCGGTCCACCTTGGTGGGATCCTTGCCGGAGAAAGCGCCGCCGCCGTGAGGGGCGCTGCCGCCGTAGGTATCCACGATGATCTTACGGCCGGTCAGACCGCTGTCGCCCTGAGGGCCGCCGATGACAAAGCGGCCGGTGGGGTTTACATAGAACTTGGTGTTCTCGTCCAGCAGCTGGGCGGGAACGGTGGGCTTGATGACCAGCTCGATGATATCCTTGCGGATCTGCTCCAGAGAGACGTCGGCGGCGTGCTGAGTGGAGACCACCACGGTGTCCACGCGGGAAGGCTTGCCGCCTTCGTCATACTCCACGGTGACCTGGGTCTTGCCGTCGGGACGCAGATAGGTCAGCAGACCCTGCTTGCGCACGTCGGTCAGGCGCTTGGCCATCTTGTGGGCCAGAGAGATGGCCAGCGGCATCAGCTCCGGCGTCTCGTCGCAGGCGTAGCCGAACATCATGCCCTGATCGCCGGCGCCGTTGTCCAGCTCGTCGTGGCCGGACTCCTTGGACTCCAGAGACTTGTCCACACCCAGGGCGATGTCGCCGGACTGCTCGTCGATATTGGTGATGACGGCGCAGGTGTTGCAGTCAAAGCCGTAGGTGGCGTTGTCATAGCCGATGTCGCGGATCACCTCGCGGGCGATCTTGGGAATGTCCACATAGCAGGAGGTGGTGATCTCGCCCATGATGTGGATCAGGCCCGTGGAAGCGGTGGTCTCGCAGGCCACGCGGCCGTTGGGGTCCTTCTCAAAAATGGCGTCCAGAACGGCGTCGCTGATCTGGTCGCAGATCTTATCGGGATGTCCCTCAGTAACGGATTCGGAAGTAAACAGATGCTTTGCCATGATTTTGATCTCCTTTCAATTCTCGGAAATGCGCAACAAAAAAGCGCCCTGTCTGAACCGACAGAGTGCTGAAATTCTTGCCCTTTCCTCATCTTTCGATTCACGTCGGATTTGGCACCTTGAAAAACAGGTTGCCGTGGCTTCATTGGGCCGTTCCCTCCGCCACTCTTGATAAGGTATGAAGTTGTCTGGGATATTAGCTGGACTACATTCTACCATCTTTGTCAGAATTGTCAATAGGCAAGTGTGAATTTTTTGTAAAATCACGAAAAAGGGAAATAAAAGCCTCCCCTGTGTAAGGGGAGGTGGCAAAAATCTTTGATTTTTGCCGGAGGGGTTGTCCGGTAACCGACAATCCCCCAGTCAGCGCTTTGCGCTGACAGCCCCCTTTACACAAGGGGGCCTTGAACGCTGAGTGCGCCCGCCAATCTCCCGCTGCTCCAGGCCCATTGCAGGTTGTACCCGCCGCAGTCGCCGTCGATGTCCAGCACCTCGCCGCAGGCATAGAACCCCGGTACAAGGCGGCTCTCCATAGTGCGGGGATCGAACTCGTCGCAGCGCAGTCCGCCTGCCGTCACCTGTGCCTGATCGAAGCCGCACACACCGGTGATGGGCAGAGTGAAGCTCTTTACCTGCGCCGCGATCTGCCGCAGGTCGCCGTCGCTGAGGCCGGCCGCGCTCTGGTTGGTGAAGCCCGCCGCCTTGCACACCATCTGCCCAAGACGACTGTGGAGTGCCCCAGTCAGCAGCGTACCCGCCTCCCGTTCACCGGCGCTTTGCCGCCGCTGCCGCAGCCAGTCCAGCGTCTCCTGCTGCTCCCAGTCGGGGAAAAAGTCCAGCGTCACTGTCAGACCGTCGCCGCCTGTGGCGGCGGCGCGGGAGATGTCGAAGATCACCGGGCCGCTGACGCCGTACTCGGAGAACAGCACCTCGCCCCGGTTCTGCGCCAGAGTCTCGTTGCCCCGGCGGATAGTCACAGCGGCCTCCGCCTTCACGCCCTTCAGGGCGCGGGGATAGGTGGGATCGGTCTTGATCTGCACCAGCGAGGGATACAGCGCCGTGCGGTGGTGGCCAAGGCTCTTGGCCAGCTGATAGCCGTCCATGACGCCGCCCACCTTGCCGCCTGCTGCGCCGCCCGCCGCCAGAATGACCTTATCAGCGGTGAATTCCTCGCCGGATTCCGTGCGGATGAGAAAGATGCTGCCTTTTTTGCGGATGCCCGTTACCGGACAGGCGGTATGCAGGTCAACGCCGTGGCCCTCCAGCGCGAAGCGCAGCACGTCAAGCACGCTGCCCGCCATATTGCTGAAGGGATACACCCGCCCGCTGTCCTCCGCCGTGGTGAGCAGACCCAACCCGGCAAAGTACTGCAGCGTGCTGCCCACGTCAAAGGCGGCCAGCGCATGATCGCAAAATCCCTCGCCGCCGTGGTAGTGGGCGGGGGAAACGTGATGGTTGGTGAGATTGCACCGGCCGTTGCCGGTGGCCATCAGCTTGCGGCCCACGCGGCCCTGCCGCTCCAGCAGCGTCACGGCGTGTCCGTTCTCCGCCGCCGTCAGTGCCGCCATCATCCCGGCGGCCCCGCCGCCGATCACCAGTACCTTCATGCCTGCTTCTCCAGTCGTTTCCGGGTCAGATAGCCCTCCAGCATCAGCGAAGCCGCCACCGCGTCCACGGTCTTTTTCCGCTGTTTGCCGTTCTTTCCATTATTAAATAAGATAGCATGGGCCTCCACCGTGCTGCGCCGCTCGTCCCACAGTGTGACGCTCAGTCCCGTGGCCTCCCGCAGCGTGCCGGCGTAGGCGGCGCATTTCTCCGCGCGGGGGCCGAGGGTGCCATCCATGTTCTTGGGATAGCCCAGCACCAGCTCCGTCACAC
>CAVHKA010000022.1:0-16777 GCA_963636325.1 Agathobacter sp.
TGCCGGCGGCGTCAACGACGTACCACTTGCGCTCGATGTTGGCCTTGTTTGCCATAAAAGTGGACATGGTGTTTTCCTCCAAATTTATTATAATGTATTTTGCTTTACTTTTTCGTGTTCCCTTGCTAAAATCGTAGGGAAACGCGCCAAACGCGCAAGGATATTTATAGCATAGCGGGAGCGGATTGTCAACAGCAATTTGATTTACGATAAAAACATCTTGTGTTTTCTCCTGTTTTCTCTTGATATCTCTCGTTTTCAAGCTTTGCAATTTCGCTTTTGGAGGTGTACGCCATGCAGCATATTCTGGGGCTTGTCCGCCGGTGCGTGGAGGACTATCATATGATCGAGCCGGGCGACCGTATCGCCGTGGGCGTCAGCGGCGGAAAGGACAGCCTGCTGACGCTGGCATCCCTGGCCCGGCTGCAAAAATTCTACCCCATCCCCTTCACGGTGGAGGCCATCACCATGGAGATGGGCATGCCGGGCATGGACTTCTCCGGCGTGGCGGCGCTGTGCGAAAGGCTGGAGGTGCCCTACACACGGATACAGGTGCCGGTGTACCAGATCATCTTCGAGGAGCGGAAGGAGAAGAACCCCTGCTCATTGTGCGCCAAGCTGCGGCGGGGCAGCCTGAACACCGCCCTGACGGAGAAGGGCATCCGGAAGATCGCGCTGGGCCACCACTATGACGACGCGGTGGAAACGCTGCTGATGAATTTACTGTTCGAGGGCCGCATCGGCTGCTTCCAGCCGGTAACGTTCCTGGACCGCACCGGCGTGACCCAGATCCGCCCCCTGCTGTACTGCCACGAGGACGACATCCGCCGTGTGGCCTTGCGGGAGAATCTGCCCATCGTCCACAACCCCTGTCCCATGGATGGTCACAGCCGCCGCCAGGAGGTGAAGGAGCTGATCGCCTCGCTGGAGGAGCGATACCCTGACCTGAAGCAGAAGCTGTTCGGCAGTCTGCAAAGGTATCCCCTGTACGGGTGGGATCTGGAACAAACGGAGAAGTAGAACGGTTTACTTACGAGGAACATAAAAATGGAGGTATGACAGCGTGAAAAAGACAGTATGGGCCGTGATCGCCATTGTATGTGTCTTAGCGGCGGCGTTCCTGATCGGAACAGGCTTACAGAAACGGACAGACGTTCTCTTGACGGACTATTCCGTTGCGGAGGATGGAACGATGATCCGCCTTGACGTACAGGTGGCGTCATCCATGGGATATGTTCGGGGCTTCAAGAACGACGGCGGCGGTGTGAGGCCGCATTATCTGAATTTCTATCGCACCTTCGGCGGCTTGAACAGCGCATGGGGCGCGGAAAGCTCATTTCTGCTCCCCCTCGCGTCGGAGGACACGGAGATCTATTTCAATCGTCCCGGCGGCGGATATGAGCTTGTCTTGCAAAAAGATGCCGCCACCGGCGAATGGATAAGACCCGCGGTGTAAAGCCCCGTTCACCGCAAAACAAAACGGCAGGGCGTGACCCCTGCCGTGATGATGGTGATATATGATTTCGCGCGGGCCGATGTGGGCATCGGCCCCTACGAAGTGTCTCCAATATGTGATGCGTAGGGCGGCATGACCACATGCCGCCGCTGATCTTATGTACCCAGCACCCACTTGACCAGCAGGAGCAGGCAGAACCCCGGTACGCCCAGTATGGCGATGACCAGCGCGTTGAACAGGCTCAGTCCCAGACTCAGCCCCGTATAGGCGGTGGTGAGGTTCAGCGCCCACACCGCGCCGAACCCCAACGCCGTATTCACCGCCAGCCGCAGCGCCAGCTTCAGCGGCGTTTTGAACAGCCGCCAGATGGCCACCAGCAGGAACAGCAGCACCAGTCCCAACGATACCTTTTCTACGACCGACATGCGCTCCCTCCCTTGATGGATGCCGCGGCGACGCAGTTCTCCCGGACTGCCGGAGCCGCCGCGCCGCGGCCTGTGGGCATTCCGGCCCGCTCCTTGACGCACCGCAGGAAATAATCGTACTTCGCCTTCAGGGCGTTGATCTCGAAAATGCTGGCCTCTACCAGCTCCGGCTCACAGGCGTAGTTGAACCGGTCATAGGCCTCCTTCAGCTGGCGGTTGATTCGCTCCAGCTCCTGACGCAGCTCCTTGTCGGTGGGCCACAGGGTATCCTTCTGCTTTTTTGCCATGATATGTCCTCCTCGTCCGAGGCGGGGATACTTCCCCTGCCAATATTGTACGAGTAGTTTGGACAAATATGCCGGGGTTTAACCCCATTCCGGAATTTTTTTGAAAAGGAGCGCTGCTCATGACCTACGAGGACTATATGCATCAGGCGCTGGCGCTGGCCCGCGAGGCCGCCGCCCACGGCGAGGTGCCGGTGGGCTGCGTCATCGTCAGGGACGGCCGGATCATCGGCCATGGCCGCAACCAGCGGGAGGAAAAGCAGGCCGTCAGCTCCCACGCGGAGATGGAAGCCATGGCCCAGGCCAACGCCGCCCTCGGCACATGGCGGCTGGAGGACTGCGACCTGTATGTGACGCTGGAGCCCTGCCCCATGTGCGCCGGAGCCATCCTGAACGCGCGGGTGCGGCGGGTGTTCTACGGCGCCCGCGACCGGGCCATGGGGGCCTGCGGCGGGGTGCTGAACCTGTTCATGGAGGACTTTCCCCACCACCCCCAGCTGGTGGGCGGTATTCTGGCGGAGGAATGTCAGGCGGTGCTGTCGGAGTTTTTCAAGGGCCTGCGGAAAGAGAAAATTGCGAAATAGCGCAAATTACCGGAACATTTCGGGGAAATTTTCCGTCTTACAAGTAGATGCCCCACTATTTTCAGGAGGTACATCCCATGAAAAAGCTGATCTGTTTCCTTTTCGCTTTCCTCTTCCTGCTGAGCGCGGCGGGCTGCGGCGGAAAACCCATCGACACCACATGGATGGAGACGCCCGACACCACCGTGACCGAAGTAGGCATCTCAGATGCAGCGGCGCTTTATTCCGCCGCACTGAACGCGGATAAAATGACCATCAGCAGCGTTCTCCATTTTCCCATCTATAAATTTGACACGCTGGAGGAATTGACGCAGTTCAAGGATTCTCTGGACTATCCGGAAAGGCTCTCCCTCGCATATGACGAAGTCCCGTCTTTCAATGAGGTGACGGAACAATATGACGAGACGTTCTTCTCTGAAAACACCCTGCTGCTGGTGTATGTGGTAGCCAGTACCGGCACATACCGCTTCGCGGTGGACACTATCACCGGCGACGGCACGGGCCTGTGCGTCCACATTGCGGAAACGACCCACGCGGAAGTCGTAACAGACGATGTGGCAGGCTGGTTCATCACCGTGGCCATCCCTGACAGCGCGGCGGCAGCGTACACGGAATTTGACGCCGTTCTGGCCGAAGGCTCCGATTGCTGAATGAAATGACAACGCCCCGTCCACCCTCACATGAGGATGAACGGGGTGCTGCTGTGTAGAATTTACGGCGGGATAACTGCCTCGCAGAGTTCGCGCCCGCAGGCGCGAAACATTTTAATCATTTTTCTGACGACATGTGCGTCAGAAAAATTCTTCTCGGCCGCCAGTGTGTCCGAAGGACGCGCGTAGCGGCCGTGATCCTTTTGGCAGCAAAATCGTCAGATTTTGCGCCAGTATCAATAAAAACCATAAAGCCGAAGGCGGAACGCCCTCGGCTTATTATGGCAGGAAGATTGATGAAAAAAGTTTTTGTCTCTTGCAAGTATTAAGATACCCGACGGTTGTTAAAAATCATCGTAAGGAAGTATTACAAAAGTATTAAATATTTTTCTAATGGCTGTCATAATTCCGGATTCTTCCGTTTTCGCCGGGACATTCCCCTACACTGGAGGTCTGAGAAAGGGGAGTGTGACCATGAGACAGACCATTGGAGCGGGACTTTTGCTGTTGCTGCTGCTGTTCCTTCCGCCGTGGCTGCGGGCGGAGGATACGACCAACACCGGCGGCACCGCCGCGCCGCTGCAAGCGGAACAGAGCGTTCCGGACGGGACAGGCTCCGACGCCGCCCATACGGTGCGGCTGTGGAACGGCAGCGCCGTGGAGACCATGACGGCGGCGGAGTATCTGCCGGGGGTGGTGCGGGGCGAGATGCCCGCCGCCTTTGAGCCCGAAGCCCTGAAGGCCCAGGCGGTGGCGGAGCGCACCTATCTCTACTACCGCATGGCGTCCGCCCCCAAGGAGAATCACCCCGACGCCGACGTGTGTACCGACCCCAATTGCTGCACGGCGTGGCTCAGCGAGACGGACGCCAGAGCCAAATGGGGCGACAAATTCGACCAGTGCGAGGTCAAGATCCAACAGGCGGTAGCGGACACCGATGGGCAGGTGGTGCTGTATGAGGGCGCGCCCATCATGGCGGTGTTCCATTCCTCCTCCGCCGGAGCCACCGCCGCCAGCGGCGATGTGTGGGCGGCGGAGCTGCCGTATCTTGTCAGCGTGAAAAGTCCGGAGGACGCCGACAGCGTGCCCAACTATTACAGCGTCAACACCTTCACCGCCGAGGAGTTCCGCGCCATCTTCTGTAAGGCCCACCCGGAGGCGAAGCTGTCCGGCGACACGGACGGCTGGGTCAAGGACGTGCTGCTGACGGACGCGGGACGGGTGGCCTCCGCCACAGTGGGCGGCGTGTCCGTTACCGGCAAGGAGCTGCGGAGCCTGTACGGCCTGCGCAGCGCCGCCTTCACCGTGGAGGCCTCCGGCGACAGTGTGACCTTCCGGGTCACCGGCTACGGCCACGGCGTGGGCATGAGCCAGTACGGGGCCAACGCGCTGGCCAAGGAGGGCAAAACATGGCGGGAGATATTGCAGTGGTACTACACCGGCGTGACGATCGGACTGTACAACGGCTGAAAAATGTGCTATACTGCATTGTTGTTTGCATAGTTGTTTACAGAAAGTTCAGGAAACGCTCCATATCTTCGATATAATGTCACATATAGAAAAATAAGACGCATTGGGAGGCTATCATATATGGCACGCAACATCCTTGTGGTGGAGGACGACCACAATATCTCCGACCTCATTCGCATGTATCTGGAAAAAGAGGGCTTCGAGGTGCGTATCGCCTACGACGGCGGCAAGGCCGTGGAGGAATACGACGCCAAGGCCCCGGACATGGTGCTGCTGGACATCATGCTGCCGGTGATGGACGGCTGGGCCGTATGCGCCCACATCCGGGAAAAGGGTAAGACCCCCATCATTATGCTGACCGCCAAGGGCGACGTCACCGACCGGATCACCGGCCTTGAGATGGGCGCCGACGACTATCTGGTGAAGCCCTTCGAGATGAAGGAGCTGATGGCCCGCATCAACGCCGTGCTGCGCCGCAGCGAGATCCCCGACGACACCCGCAAGCGGCTGGTGTTCGACAAGCTGGTGATCGACCTGGACAGCTATGAGCTGCTGGTGGACGGCAAGAAGGTGGACACCCCGCCCAAAGAGCTGGAGCTGCTGTACCATCTGGCGGTGACCCCCAACCGGGTGTATACCCGCAATCAGCTGCTGGACGAGGTGTGGGGCTTTGACTACTTCGGTGACAGCCGCACCGTGGACGTACACATCAAGCGTCTGCGGGAGAAGGTGGAGAATGTCTCTGACCAGTGGGCGCTGAAGACCGTGTGGGGCGTGGGCTATAAGTTTGAAGTGAAGCAGCCGTCATGATCGAGCAGTTCAAACGGAAATTCAACAGCCTGTACTGGCATCAGTTCGCGCTGACGGCCGGTATGGTGCTGCTGACGCTGCTGCTGCTGGGCGTCAGCTTCTTTACCCTCAGCTACGGCACCACCACGGCGGACAAGCGGGGCGAGATGCGCACCCGCGCCGAGCTGATCGCTCAGGTGTCCGCCGATTACTTTACCGCCGCGGACGACGCCACCGTTGACCAGGGTGCCGCCCTGCGGAAGCTGGCGGACATGGCGTCACGGATGACGGATGTGGACTTCCTCATCTGCTCGCCCCAGGGCAATGTACTGCTGACCACCGACAACGATCTGGTGGGCCGCAGCATCACCATTCCTCAGGACATCGTGGACGGTATCCTGTCGGAGAAGGCTCTCTATCAGGGCCGCAGCAACGTCAACGGCACATACAGCGTCAAGAAGTTCGCCGTGGCCGTCCCCGTCGTGGGTGAGAACAGCCAACTGCTGGGTATCGTGCTGGCGGTGATGGACGAGTCGGAGATCATGCAGGTGTGGCGCTCCTTTATCGGCCTGTTCCTGATGACCTCCGCCATCATTCTGCTGATCGCCTTCCTGGCCAGCTCCGTCACCTCCATGCGGCAGATCCAGCCCATCACCGACATGGTGAAGGCCACCCGCGCCTATGCCGCCGGTGACTTCGACGTGCGCATCCCGGAGCTGGACCGCAGCGACGAGATCGGCGAGCTGGCCCAGTCCTTCAACGCCATGGCGGATTCGCTGGCGGAGACGGAACGGCAGCGCCGGGATTTCATCGCCAACGTGTCCCACGAGCTGAAGACCCCCATGACCACCATCGCCGGTTATACCGACGGTATCTTGGACGGCACCATCCCGCCGGAGCGGGAGAAGCACTACCTGCAAATCATTTCCGACGAGAGCCGCCGCCTGAGCCGTTTGGTGCGCCGTATGCTGGATATCTCCCAGATCCAGTCCAAGGAGATGAAGAAGGAGGACTTCGACATCTGCGAGGTGATGCGCATCGCCCTTTTGAGCATGGAGCAGAAGATCAACGACCGGGGTCTGGACGTGGAGACCAACATTCCGGAGGATTCCATCATGGTGCAGGGCGACCGGGATCTCATCACCCAGGTGATCTATAACCTGCTGGAAAACGCCGCGAAGTTCGCTTCGCCCCACTCCGCCCTCTATCTGGGGCTGGCCACCAACGATGAAAAGGCCATTATCTCCGTCCGCAACCACGGCGCCACCATCGCGCCGGAGGAGATCCCCCTGCTGTTCGAGCGGTTCCACAAATCCGACAAGTCCCGCAGCGAGGATAAGGACGGTTACGGTCTGGGCCTGTATGTGGTCAAGACCATTCTGGCCCAGCACAAGGAGCATATCTCCGTCACCAGTGAGAACGGACTGACCTCCTTTGATTTTACCCTGCAATTGACATCCCCCCACAACACCGAGAGGTAATGCACATATGGATGAACTGAGAGACAGAACCGAACCCCAGGAGGTCGTGGACTGGTACGTTCCCCAGCAGGGGAAGGAGGTGGTGGACTACTACGTCCATCACCAGCCCCTTCCGGAGAGCATCCGTCCCGCGCCGCCCCAGCCGCCGAGAAAGAAGAAGCACACAGGTCTGTGGATCTTCCTGGGCATCATGGCCGTGGTGGCCGTTGTGGTGGTGCTGGCCGCCATCTTCTGGCAGCGCGACGACGGCTATCATGACAGCTACGACGGCAGCGGCGACAACGACGCCAGCAGCATCGTGGATATCTTCGGTGATCACCGCACCACCATCCCCCGCTATACCGACTATGATCCCACGCTGAAGCTGGACATCGTCTCCGGCCACGGCCCGGAGCTGACGGCTCAGGAGGTCTATGCCAAGGTGAACCCCGCCACCGTGCTGGTGGTGGCCGAGCAGGGCGAAAGCGCCTCGGTGGGCACCGGCGTCATCATGACCGCCGACGGCTATGTGATCACCAACGCCCATGTGATCTCCGGCGGTGAGACCTGCTGGGTGGTGCTGGCCAGCGGCATGGACTACACGGCGCAGCTGGTGGGCTATGACACCGACGAGGATCTGGCGGTGCTGAAGCTGGAGGGCGCGCAGGATCTTCCGGCGGCTGAGTTCGGCGACAGCGATCTTGCCGTGGTGGGCGACCGGGTCTATGCCATCGGCAACCCCCTGGGCATTGAGCTGCGGGGCACCCTGACGGACGGCATCCTCTCCGCCATCAACCGGGATGTGGAACTGGAGGGCCGCACCCTGAACGTATTGCAGACCACCGCCGCCCTGAACAACGGCAACTCCGGCGGCCCGCTGATCAACCGCTACGGGCAGGTCATCGGCATCAACACCCTGAAAATGAGCGGCACCGGCGCGCCGGACGAGGCCACCGTGGAGGGCCTGGGCTTCGCACTGCCCATTTCCAGCGCCAGCTTCGTCATCAACGACATCATCGCCAACGGCAAATTCCACGGTACGCCCACGCTGGGCATTATGGTGGCCACCTATGATACCGAGGACGGCGGTACCATCGTGGTGGCGGTAGAGGTCAACGCGGGCTCCTCCGCCGAGGAGGCCGGTATGGAGCCGGGCGACATCATTCTGGCCGTGAACGGACAGGATATCTCCACCACCGCCGAGCTGATGGCCATCCGCCGCCAGCACGCCATTGGCGATACCCTGACCATGACCGTCCTCCGGGACGGCGAAACGCTGGATATCCCCGTGGTGCTGCGGTCCAGTAAGAAATAAAAAAGAGTGAGCTGCATGGCAGCTCACTCTTTTTTTGCGGGACGTTTCAGCAGCGTCATGACACCCGTTACCAGCAGATATATGCCGAAGGGCTTCCGCAGCAGCTCTGTGTCCACGGCGGAGGCCGCCCATGCCCCAGCCGCCGCCGTCAGCAGGCCCCATGGCACGGCCTGCCGCAGGGCGGTCTTATCCAGCAGGCCGCTTTTCCGGTGGAACAGCAGTCCCGCTCCGGCGGTGGGCAGGAAGTACAGCAGGTTGATGCCCCGTGCGGCGGCGGGATCGACCCCCAGGAACAGCGTCATCACCAGCAGCAGAAGCGTCCCGCCGCCTACGCCCCAGGCCGACAGGATGCCGGTGCCGATCCCCACCAGCAGCGGCAGCACCCACTCCGTCACAGCAGGTACCTCACGCCGCCGTACAGCAGGAAAACGGCGAAGATCCGCCGCAGCCATGTATTACTGACCCTCCGGAACAGCAGACCTCCCACCGCGCCGCCGATGCCGCCGCCGATCAGGTACGGCAGCGCCGCCAGCCAGTCAAAGCCGCCCCGCGCCACATATATCCCCGCTGACAGCACGCACAGGGGCAGGATCACCGCCACGCAGGTGGCCAGCGCCCGCTTCTGCTCCAGGCCGCACCAGTCCGTCAGCAGGGGCGCCAGTACCATGCCGCCTCCGCCGCCAAAGGCGCCGTTCACCAGTCCCGCCGCCGCGCCCGCCAGCCGCAGCTTTCCCTTTTGCCGCATCCTATTTCACCTCCGCGTATATGTAAGGCCGCCGAAGGGCGGCCTTTCGCACGGGCTTCTTAATACTTGCGGAAGCTCTGGCAGTCGGTGCACTGATCCATGGAGGGGTTCTGCTCATGAGTGCCCACCTGGATGGAGTTCAGGCCGCAGCGGTTCACGTCCTTGCAGTGATGGGCGCAGCTGGTGACCGTGCAGTTGATGGCATTGTTGGGGGTGCACTCGCAGCCGTCGTTGGTGCAGCCGCACTTCTCGTAATTGCTCATTGTGGTTTCCTCCCGAATAAAAAAGTAAGGTCAGGCGCGGAAAGCTTGGCTTTCCATTTGCCTGACCCTAGTGTGTCCGTCAAATACGGGAGTATGCAGTTGAAAATTTTTGAAATTATAATATCGTACCGGCAACATTTCGTAGGGGCGGGGCTCTGCCCCGCCCGCCGTACAGCGGAAATGCCCGCATAAATTGAACGGGAGGGGTAGAACCCCTCCCCTACGCAAGAACGTCACGCCTGCCGCATTGTCCGCGGCGGCCTGAGGGCAGGCCGCCCTACGCACCGGTACGGCAGAACGCCGTAGGGCGGGACCCATGTGTCCCGCCGCGGGTATACGAAATCAGGGGCCGACAGAGTCGTCGGCCCCTACGGTCGGTTTATATCCCAAGGAATACCGAGGCCAGCGCGAAATAGATCAGCAGACTGGTGGCGTCCACGATGGTGGTGATGAAGGGACTGGCCATCACCGCCGGGTCAAGGCCGATCTTCTCCGCCAGCAGCGGCAGCGAGCAGCCCACGCACTTGGCGAAGATCACCACGAACATCACCGTCAGGCACACCACAAGGCACACCGTCAGCGTGACCGCCTCGTTACCCAGCAGCAGCCGGTCCACCAGCTGCATTTTCACAAAGTTGGCAGCCGCCAGCGCCGCGCCGCACAGGAAGGCCACCCGGACCTCCTTCCACAGCACCGCCAGCACGTCGGAGAAGTCCACCTCGCCCAGACTCAGGGCACGGATCACCGCCACGGACGCCTGGGTGCCGGAGTTACCGCCGGTACCCGACAGCATGGGGATATAGGCGTTCAGCACCAGACAGGCCGCCAGCGCGCTTTCGTAATGGTTCAGGATCATGCCGGTAAAGGTGGCCGACAGCATCAGGATCAGCAGCCACGGCATACGGGCCTTCCATGTGTCGAATACACCGGCGCGGAGGTAGGGCTTGTCGGAGGGCAGCATAGCCGCCATCTTCTCGAAGTCCTCGGTGGTCTCTTCTTCGATGACGTCCATGGCGTCGTCGACGGTGACGATACCCACCAGCCGCTTTTCCAGATCCACGATGGGCATGGCCAGGAAGTCGTACTTGCTCAGGGCCTGGGCCACGTCCTCCTTATCGTCGGTGGTCTTGGCCCACACCACGTCGGGATCCATGATGTCCTCGATCAGATCGTCCTCGTCCGCCAGCAGCAGGTCGCGGACGGACAGCACGCCCAGCAGGCGGCGGGTGGGATCGGTGACGTACAGGATGTTGATGGTCTCCAGCTCGCCGCCGATGCGGCGGATGCGCTTGAAGGCGTCCTCCACCGTCATGTCCTTTTTCAGGGACAGGAACTCCATGTTCATAATGGAGCCGGCACTGTCCTCCGGGTATTTCAGTATTTCATTGATGGATTTACGCATCTCCGGCGTGGCCTTGTCCAGGATACGGATGACCACGCTGGCGGGCATCTCCTCCACGATGTCCACGGCGTCGTCCAGATACAGCTCGTCCAGCACTTCCTTCAGCTCGGTGTTGGAGAATCCGTTGATGAGCATCTCCTGGCTTTCGCTCTCCAGTTCCACAAACACCTCCGCCGCCGTCTCCTTGGGCAGCAGCCGGTACAGAAGGGGCATGACCTCAGGGCCTGCCTCCTCCAGGATCTGGGCGATATCCGCGCTCTCCATGGGAAGGAACATGTCACGCAGCTCGGCGTACCGTTTCTCATGGACCATCTCCTTGATCTCGTCCAGCAGCTCGTCCATTTTGTTTTCCAGATCGATCATGCCGCGTTCCTCCTTTCCCCGGATCGTCCACCATTTTCGGGCAGCAAGAAACACCCCAGCGCGGCAGGCGCTGCGGTGTAAGCGGGAAGCCCTTGATATGCTGGCTTCAGGCCCTACCGTTACAAGCTTTAGCATCGCGGGGCGGTGAAGCTACGTTAGATACTACCTTGGTTTCGATAGTACCTGCTCAAACCATCTCATGGTGTCTCCACCATTTCGCGGCAGCAGCCCATATCCCTCGCGGTAGCCTTACCTACCGGTGAACAATACTATACTATGTCAAAATAAAGGTCTTGTCAAGGGCCGCCGCCATCTTTCATCGACCTTTTTCACATAAATCGAAAAAATGTTTTACAAATATGCCTTGTCGCGGAAAACGCAGTGTGGTATACTGTATTATTGACGAAAAATCTCTTTTTACCGCTGGAAGGGGGCGAGGATCGTGGGGCTTCATGACGGACACCGTGCCAGAAAGAAGGAGCAGTTCCGCCAACACGGGCTGGACAGCTTTGCCGATCATGAGGTGCTGGAGCTGGCGCTGTATTACGCCATTCCCCGGCGGGACACCAACGAGATCGCCCACCGGCTGCTGCAAAAATTCGGCTCGCTGCAAAACGTGCTGGCCGCTCCGGCGGAGGAGCTGGCCAAGGTGGAGGGCGTGGGCGACGGCGCGGCGCTGTACCTGACGCTGCTGGAGGCCATCCGCAAACGGGCGGCCCGTCCCGCGGGCCGGGAGCGGGTGCTGAACACCGTGGACAAATGCGGCCGGTACTTTCTGGCGCTGCTGGAACAGGAGCGCCAGGAGGTGCTGTATCAGGCATGTCTGGATGCCAAGGGCAAGCTTCTCAGCTGCAAGCGGCTGTCCCAGGGCGGCGCGGACAGCGCGGCCTTCTCGCTGCGGCAGGTGGTGGAAAACGCCCTGCTGTCCAACGCCAGCGTGGTGGTGCTGGCTCATAACCATCCCAGCGGCGTGGCGCTGCCCTCCGAGAACGACCGGGCGGTGACGCTGTGGGTGCGGGATGCCCTGAAGGCCATGGATATCCAGCTGCTGGATCATATCATCGTGGCGGACGGGGATTACGTCAGCATGAACCAAAGCGGGTATTTACTTTAATTTTTGCATTAGGAGAGTTTCGCGCTCCGGCGCGAGAAGCATTTCGTGGCTTCGGCCACGAGGTACTTTTTCCCATGGCGGCAAAAGTACCCAAAAACGCCACTTAAACCTGCGGTTTAAGAATCCGCCCACGCTATGCCGTGGTTATGACTTGTTGCCTTGTACCGCGCGTTCACAGAACACGGTTGATTTCGTTGCGTATGACGAATCGACTTTACGTCTTGCGCCGCTGCCGCTCATGCAGCGCAACGGTAGAACCGAAAGCGCTGTTCGGCGCAGGCATCAGCGGCAGCGGCGCTGGAGCAGAGACGATTCGATAACAATGCGACAACGAAAATGTAGCGTGAACGTGTGGTACGCAATTGCAAGTTCGCACAGAATATAGCGCGCCCGGAGGTGAAGGAACCGGAGGTTCCTTCCGGTGCTTTTGCCTACTTTTGTCACTGTTGACAAAAGTAGGTCGCTCCGGAGAGCGAAACACTCCAAAGGAGAACCCTTATGCCTCAATTCAAAGTCCATTCCGAATATTCTCCCGCCGGGGACCAGCCCCAGGCCATCGAAAAGCTGGCCCAGGGCGTGGATCTGGGGCTGCGGGAGCAGGTGCTCAAGGGCGTTACCGGCTCCGGCAAGACCTATACCATGGCCAAGGTCATCGAGCAGGTGCAGCGCCCCACGCTGGTGCTGGCCCACAACAAGACGCTGGCCGCCCAGCTGTGCGAGGAGTTCCGGGAGTTCTTCCCGGAAAACGCCGTGGAGTACTTCGTCTCCTACTACGACTACTACCAGCCGGAGGCGTATATCCCCCACACCGACACCTATATCGAGAAGGACGCCTCCACCAACGAGGAGATCGACCGCCTGCGGCTGTCCGCCACCTGCGCGCTGCTGGAGCGGCGGGACGTTATCGTGGTGGCGTCGGTCAGCTGTATCTACGGCCTGGGCGAGCCGGACGATTTCGCCCGCATGATGATCTCCCTGCGGACCGGCATGACTTTGGAGCGCGACGAACTGCTGCGGCGGCTGGTGGAGGACCGCTACGAGCGCAACGACGTGGCCTTTCAGCGCAATGTGTTCCGGGTACGGGGCGACACGGTGGAGCTGTACCCCGCCTACTATAAGGACCGGGCCATCCGTGTGGAGTTCTTCGGCGACGAGATCGAGCGTATCACGGAGTTCCATCCGGTCACCGGCGCGGCCCTGAAGCAGCTGACGCACGTGGCGGTATATCCCGCCAGCCACTACGTCACGCCCAAGGACAAGCTGGAGCGGGCGGCGCAGGAGATAGAGCGCGAGCTGGCGGAGCGCAAAAAGTGGTTCGAGGACAACGGCAAGCTCATTGAGGCCCAGCGCATCGACCAGCGCACCCGCTACGACGTGGAGATGATGCGCACGCTGGGCTACTGCTCCGGCATTGAAAACTATTCCCGCGTCATCTCCCAGCGGCCGGTGGGCAGCGCGCCCATGACGCTGCTGGACTTCTTCCCGGAGGATTTCGTGCTGTTCGTGGACGAGAGCCATGTGACGCTGCCCCAGGTGCGGGCCATGTACAACGGCGACCGGGCCCGAAAGGAAAGTCTGGTGCGCTACGGCTTCCGCCTGCCCTGCGCCTTTGATAACCGGCCCTTGAAATTCGAGGAGTTTGAGGAGCGGTTCCATCAGGCCATCTACGTCTCCGCCACACCGGGCGAGTACGAACGCCAGCACGCCGATCAGGTGGTGGAGCAGGTGATCCGCCCCACGGGCCTATTAGATCCCCGTATCGAGCTGCGGCCTGTGGTGGGACAGATCGACGATCTGTCCGCCGAGATCCGCGCCCGCGCCCAGCGGAACGAGCGGGTGCTGGTGACCACCCTTACCAAGCGGATGGCGGAGGATCTGACCGCCCACTTCCGCCAGAACGGCATCCGTGTGCGGTATATGCACTCCGATGTGGCGGCACTGGAGCGGATGGAGATCATCCGCGACCTGCGATTGGGCGAGTTCGACGTGCTGGTGGGCATCAACCTGCTGCGGGAGGGTCTCGACCTGCCGGAGGTCAGTCTGGTGGCCATTCTGGACGCCGACAAGGAGGGCTTCCTCCGCAGCGAGACCAGCCTGATCCAGACCATTGGCCGCGCCGCCCGCAACGCCGAGGGTCTGGTGATCCTCTACGCCGATACGGTGACCCCCTCCATGCGGGCCGCCATGGACGAGACGGAGCGCCGCCGGAAATTGCAGGACGAGTTCAACAAGGCCCACGGCATCACGCCCCGCACCATCCGCAAGAGCGTGCGGGAGATGGTGGAGATCAGCCACAGCGCCGAGGAGGCGTCCCAACTCAGCAAGAAGAAGCTCAGCGACCGGGAGCGGGCCGAGACCATCGCCCGTCTGGAAAAGGAAATGAAGGCTGCCAGCAAGATGCTGGAATTCGAGTACGCCGCGCTGCTGCGTGACCAGATCATCGAACTGCGGGGCGGCAAATGATGCCCGGCCTACGAAAATCAAAAAATCCAAACGAACCGAGAACGAACCTATGAAAAAGTATCTCTCCTATATCTATGTGATCCTCAGCGCCGTGTGCTGGGGCTTCATCGGGTTTTCCAACCGCCTGCTGACCGAGGCGGGCGCGTCGCTGGGCAACCGGGTGTTCATCCGCAATTTCGGCACACTGCTGGTGCTGACGGTGGTGTTCGCCCTGTTCCACCGGCAGGTGTTCCGCGTTAAACTGAAGCATCTGCCCATCTTCCTGTGCTCCGGCCTGATCAGTATTCTGCTGCTGAGCCTGGTGTATTTCCAGTGCCAGACCATGTGCTCCCTGTCCGTGGCGGCGGTGCTGCTGTATCTGGCGCCCTCCTTCGTGGTGCTGATCAGCGCCGTGCTGTGGAAAACGCCCCTGACCCGCCGGAAGATCATCGCGCTGGTGGTGTCGCTGCTGGGCTGCGTCATGGTCAGCGGCATGCTGGGCGGCGAGATGACCGCCTCATGGACCGGTATCGCGCTGGGCGTGGTCTCCGGCATGTGCTACGCCAGCTATACTGTGTTCGCCCACTACGGCCTGGCCCATTACGAGAGCTATACCATGATCTACTGGACGTTTCTGGTGGCGGGCCTGGGCTCTGTTTTCTTCGCGGATTTCTCCACCCTGCCCGCGCTGCTTCACCAGCCCACGGGCCCGCTGGGCATGTTCGGCGTGGTGATCGTGGCCACGGTGCTGCCCTATATCTTCTACACACGGGGCCTTGAGGGCGTGGAGAGCGGCAAGGCCTCCATCATCACCAACATCGAGCCGGTGGTGGAGACGCTGGTGGGCATCCTCGTGTTCCACGAGGCGCTGACCATCTGGACGGTGCTGGGCGTCAGCTGCGTGTTCGGCTGCGTGATCCTGCTGGCGAAAGGAGACAAGCCATGCAAAGATTCCAAGTCCTCAACGGCTTCCACCTGAAGCTGATCGCCATCTGCACCATGTTCATCGACCACATGGGCGCGACACTGTTTCCCGACGCCATGTGGCTGCGGTGCATCGGGCGGATGGCCTTCCCCATCTTCTGCTTTCTGATGGCGGAGGGCTGCATCTATACCCACGACCGGAGGAAGTACGCGGCGCGGCTGCTGGTGTTTGCCGTGCTGTCCGAGATCCCCTTCGACCTGATGTCCGGCGGCACGGTGTGGTACCCCTACACCCAGAACGTGCTGTGGACGCTGCTGGCCGGTGCGCTGGTGTGCTGGCTCATGGACAGCACCCTGAAAAAGCGCACGCCCTCCGCCTTTGTGCTGACGGGCGCGGTCATGGTGGCCGCCTGCTGTCTGCTGGAGCTGGTCAACACCGACTACGGCGGCTGGGGCATGCTGCTGGTGGCCATGTTCTACGGCATCCGCCGCGCACCCGGCGGTACCGCCAGTAAAATGATCGCTGAGGTTTTCGGGCTGGCGTTTTTCAGCGTCGCCGTCATGGACGGCGCTCTGTCCATCGAACTGTGGTCGCTGACGGCGTTGGTGCCCATCTGGCTGTATAACGGCCAGCGGGGCTTTTCCAACCGCGCGGTGCAGTACGGCTTTTACGCTTTTTACCCCGTCCATATTCTCATTTTGTCATTGATCGCAATGTACCATTGATCAACAAGGAGGCTGTCCCTATGGCAAAGAACAAGGAAGAAAAGACCAACGTCATGCGGACGCTGGATCAGAAGAAGATCCCCTATACCGCCTTTTCCTACGACCCCAACGGCCCCATCGACGGCGTGTCGGTGGCGGCGGAGGTGGGACTGGACGCCGCCGGCGTGTTCAAAACGCTGGTGACAAAGGGCACCAGCGGGGCATACTATGTGTTCGATATCCCTGTGGCGGAAAATCTCGATTTGAAAAAGGCCGCCAAGGCAGTGGGCGAGAAATCCATCGCCATGCTGCCCCAGAAGGAGCTGCTGGGCCTGACGGGCTACGTCCACGGCGGCTGCTCCCCGGTGGGCATGAAGAAGCAGTTC
>CAVHKA010000023.1:0-16651 GCA_963636325.1 Agathobacter sp.
TTTCGTTTCGTTCGTTGTTTAATTTACAAGGTACACGCTCCACAACCGCGGAACATTCATTACTATATCACATGTCTGCCATCTTGTCAACTACTTTTTCATCTTTTTCGATGTTTTTCGTTGTCAGGACTTCGACCGGATATCCGTCCGTCTCGCGGACAGCTAGGTTAGATTACCACATACTTTCACACTTGTCAACGCTTTTCTCCCTAACTTTTCCATCTTTACCGGCAGGCGCTTTATCATAACCAGTCCTTATTTTAATTTTCATCCGCTGTCAGCTATTTGCACAAGTCAGGTTTTTATGTGCGGTCTCATCTTGTGGATTCTCCCTATTTACTTTCACCCCACAAAGTAGTAAAGTATCGGCAATAAAGTTCAATAGCGATGATGGACATCCAGTAAGACGCTGTGGTGATCTTCTTCAGAGAGCGGCCGGTGGTGCAAGGCCGTGGAGATACAGTGTCCCAATTACCGTCCTGAGCCGCGCCCCGAAGCTCCTTAATGAGTGGTAGGCGGCACCGGGTGCGCCCGATATCGCGCTGCGGATATATCACCATTTTAGAAATGGCTGTATCCTATGAGGCCGCGCAAGCGGTAAACTGAGGTGGTACCACGGGTTTGACTCGTCCTCTGTGTCCTTTTGGACATGGAGGGCGTTTTTTTATTGCACATCACGCGAAGGAGCGAGACATATGACGACATTTACCAACATGAAACGATACCCGCGGCGGCGGGATCATCAATAAGCACCGAGAAAAACGCCGGGCTGTGACGGCCATCGCACAGCACAACTTATGATTTATGAATTTCAAGGAGGAGCGCATTATGCCCGCCATTACATTTTACAAGCATGAACCCATCCCCATGGAGATGCACAAGGTCAAGATCGTCCAGCAGCTGCACCTACTGCCCACGGAGCAACGGCTGCAAAAGATGAAGGACGCGGGGTTCAACACCTTCCAGCTGCACAACAAGGATATCTTTCTGGATATGCTGACGGATTCCGGCGTCAACGCCATGTCCGACCGGCAGCAGGCCGCCATGCTGATGGCTGACGACGCCTACGCCGGTTCGGAAACCTTCTACAAGATGCAGGCGAAATTGCAGGAGCTGTTCGGCATCGAGCACTGTCTGCCTGCCCATCAAGGCCGCGCCTGTGAGAATATCCTGGCCACCCGGTTCGTCAAGCCCGGCAACTGCGTCATTATGAACTACCATTTCACCACCGCCAAGGCCCACATCACCCGTCTGGGCGGCCGCGTGGAGGAGCTGGTGAAGAAGGAGGGGCTGGAGAGCCACAGCGACCTGCCCTTCAAGGGCGACATTGATCTGGACGCGCTGGCGGCCTGCATCCAGCGGGAGACGCCGGAGAACATCCCCTTTGTCCGTCTGGAGGCCGGCACCAACCTGATCGGCGGCCAGCCCATCTCCTACGCCAACATGAAGGCCGCCACCGCCATCTGCCACCGCCACAGCCTGCTGACGGTGCTGGACGCCTCCCTTTTGCAGGATAACCTGTACTTCATCAAGACCCGCGAAAACGGGATGCAGGACAAGTCCATCCGGGAGATCACCCGCATGGTAGCCGACCTGTTCGACATCATCTATTTCTCCGCCCGAAAATTCGGCTTTGCCCGGGGCGGCGCGATCCTGGTGCGGGACGAGGAGCTGTTCCACTCCATGGAGGATCTGATCCCCATGTTCGAGGGGTTCCTCACCTACGGCGGCATGTCCGTAAAGGAGATGGAGGCCATGACGGTGGGCTTCGAGGAGAGCATGGACATGGACGTGATCTCTCAGGGGCCGCAGTTCATTGACTACTGCGTGAAGCGGCTGGACGAGTACGGTGTGCCGGTCATCACCCCCGGCGGCGGTCTGGGCGCTCACATCGACGTGAAGGAGTTCCTGCCCCATGTGCCGCAAAGCCAGTACTCCGCCGGTGCGCTGTCCTGCGCGCTGTACATCTGCGGCGGCATCCGGGGCATGGAGCGCGGCACCCTGTCCGAGGAGCGGGAGCCGGACGGCACCGAGCGCATCGCCAGCATGGAGCTGCTGCGGCTGGCCTTCCCCCGCCGGGTATTCACCCTGTCCCAGACGGAGTACGTCATCGACCGGGTCAAGTGGCTGTTTGACCACCGGGATCTGGTGGGCGGATTGCAGTTTGTCCATGAGCCCGCCACGCTGCGGTTCTTCACCGGTGTGCTGAAGCCCATCGGTGACTGGCCGGAAAAGCTGGCCGCGGCGTACAGAGCGGACTTTGGCGATGAACAGTGATAAAATAAGGATGCAAGCTTTGGCCGACTCCACATAAGAAAACACACGCCGCAAAAGGCAACTTTTGCGCAGATGTCATTGTTGCGCTGGCTTGCCATGCGTCAGCATGCCTTCACCACCGCGCCTTGACCCCGCACAAAATTTGCTCTTTTCCGGTGCAAAGCAGTTTTGCCAATGAATATTTGAGATAAAATCGGCTGCAAAAATACCCCCATACTGACGTATGGGGGTATTTTTTCGGTCGCATTTTAGCCAAATAGACGCAGGCAAAACCGTATGTTTTCTTATGCGGAGCCGGCCTTGCTTGCATCCATTTTTTATACAATATCATACAGCTGCCGCAGGTCGTCGATCTCGTAGTCGATGCGGAGATCGGCAGGACGCGGGGCATGCTTGGGATCGTACCAGCAGCAGGGCAGGCCGTAGTTGTTGGCACCCCGGATATCGCTGGAGATGCTGTCGCCGATCACGAGGCAGTTGTCTTTGGTGATGCCGTCGATGTGGGCGAACACATAATCAAAATAAGCAGTCGACGGCTTGGCCGCTCCGGCCTCCTCGCTGATGAAGGCGGCGGTGATATCTGGGACGATGGGGCTTTTCGCCAGACGGCCACGCTGGACGGAAGCCACCGCGTTGGTGACCAGATACAGCTTGTGGCTGCGGCTGAGGGTATGGCACACCTCCTCAGCGTAGGGCAGCATGAAGGCGCACTGGCCCAGCGTGGCGAGGTGCAGGGCGTTGCAGCCCTCGGCATCCCGGTCAAGCCCCATGGCCGACAGGAAGTTGCGGAAGCGCTGCACCACAATAAATTCCTTGGTATACTCGCCCCGGTCAAAGGCCGCCCACATCTCGTTATTGCAGCGCTCGTACAGCTGGAACGTCTCGTCGCTGTCAGGAATATCAAACTGGCGGCAAACGGCGTGGAACGCCTCCTGATTGGCCCGGTCGAAGTTGAACAGGGTATTGTCTGCGTCGAATAGTAAGTAGGGGTATTTCATATAGGTACGTCCTCATACAAAGAGTGCGTTCTCCGCTGGGCGGGCATAGACCTCCTCCAGCTCGCTTTTGTGGTAGAGATAGCCAGGATCGTCGAAGTACTTGGCTCCGGCGGGACAGCCCTTGACGCAGGCGCAGCACTTGATGCAGATGCCGGACACCTGAGACGGGTCGTTGGGGTCGATGCTGCCCATAGGACAGTGGGCGGCGCACCAGCCGCAATTGCCGCACTTGGTCATGTCCGTTTTGGGCTTCACCTTCAGGATATTGATGGGGTTCCCGTGGCGGTCACGGGGCGCATAGTAGGGCCGGATGGGGTCGCAGCCGCCTACGGTAACGGGAGCGGTGTCCCCTGCCGCCAGCTTGGCGGCGATACGGTCGGCAAAGGTGTCCATCGCCGCCATATCGGCGTCGTTGGGACGGCCCGCGCCCAGCGTGCGAGAAAAGCTGTGCTCTCCCACAAAGGCCGCGCCCGCCACGCAGGTAAAGCCGTCGGCAGAAAGCAGCTTGCTGAGTTCCATCAGGGCGTCATCATAGTTCCGGTTGCCGAACAGCACCACCGGAACGGCCAGCGCTCCCGCGCCACGCACCATATCCCGCAGGTACGGCATCAGCAGATTGGGCACGCGGCCCGCATAGGTGGGACAGCCCACCACCGCAAGGTCGCCCGCCGGGATGGTCAGCTCCTTCTTTCGGACGTCGGGCAAGGTATAGCTATACTCGGCATAGGCCGCGCCCAGCTTGTCCGCCAGACGGCGGGCAATACGGCGGACGGTCTTTTCCGTGGTGCCGGTGCCGCTGAAATACACGGCGTGAACGGCGGCAATGGACATGGTGACCCCTCCTTCTTTCACAGACCGTCAGACCTGAAAGTCCTCCGGCGACAGTTTGGTGGTGTTCAATTCCGCAGGCCGGGGCGGCGTGCGGCGCAGGGGATCGTAGCGGAAGGCAGGGCAGCTCTCCATATCCTCCACCACGCCCCGCTTGACGCAGGCCACATGCTCCGCGTCAATGCGGCTGCCCCGGGCGCAGTAGGCGCAGCGGGGCTCGATATTCTTTCGGAACAGCTTCATGGTTCCCTTCCTCTCTCGGCAGCCTTACAGGCTATACAGCTTGATCTGGCCGTCCTCGGCGGTGGCCTTCAACTGGGTGATGGGATGCTCGAAGGCGTCGATGATCAGATTGGCCATGGGGTCCTCCAGCTCCTTCTGGATGCAGCGGCGGAGGTTCCGGGCACCGTAGGCGGCGGAATAGGACTTCTTCACCAGCACGTCCACCACGCCGTCATCGTACATAAAACCGAAGCCCTTGTCAGACAGGGATGCTTTCAGTTCGTCCAGCATGATGCGGGCGATATCCCGGAAGTTATCCTCGGTCAGTTGGTGGAAATAGATGACCTCGTCCACGCGGTTGATGAACTCAGGCCGCAGGAACTCCCGCAGGGCCTTCATGACACGCTCCTTGCCCTGATCGCCGGCGGACTTATCAAAGCCCACCGAACCGGCAGCCTTGTCGGAACCGGCGTTGGAGGTCATGACGATGACGGTATTCTCGAAATTCACCTTGCGGCCATGGGCGTCGGTGATCTGGCCGTCGTCCAGAATTTGCAGCAGAACGTTCAGCACGTCGGGGTGAGCCTTCTCGATCTCGTCGAACAGCACCACAGAATAGGGCTTGCGGCGGATCTTCTCCGTCAGCTGGCCCGCCTCGTCATAGCCCACATAACCGGGAGGGCTGCCCACGATGCGGGAGACAGAGTGCTTCTCCATGAATTCGGACATATCCAGACGGATCAGGCTCTCCGGCGCGTTAAAGAGGTCATCGGCCAGCTGCTTCACCAGCTCGGTCTTACCCACGCCGGTGCTGCCCACAAAGATAAAGCTGACGGGCTTGTGCTTGGGGCTGATGCCTACGCGGTTGCGGCGGATGGCGGCGGCCACGGCGGCCACGGCCTCGTCCTGTCCCACGATATGCTTTTTCAGGCGCGTTTCCAACTGGCTCAGACGCTGGAATTCCTCCTCCTTAATCTTGCTGGCGGGTATCTTCGTCCACATTTCGATGACGCGGGCAATGTTGTCCATGGTCAGGACGGGCGTACCCTTGGCGCGGATCTCCTCCAGCTCCTGCTGCAATCTGATCTGCTCGCTGCGAAGCTGGGCGATGCGGGCATAGCGCTGATCCATCTGCTCCGGGGTCTGCTCCTCCTCCGGCGTCTCGGAGGACAGGGTCTCCTGTTCGGTGGCGATGGTGGCCAGCTGCTGCTCCAGCTCCATGCGGCGGTTGATGTCCGCGTCGTGGAGGTTCATGTCGGAGCAGGCCTCGTCGATGAGGTCGATGGCCTTGTCGGGCAGATAGCGGTCGGTGATATACCGCTCGGACAGCATGACCGCCTGACGCAGCACGCCGTCGGGGATGGACACGCCGTGGAACTGCTCATAGTAATGGGCGATACCGCGAAGAATTTTCAGGGTGTCCTCGATATTGGGCTCGTTGACCGTCACCGGCTGGAAACGGCGCTCCAAGGCGGTGTCCTTTTCGATGTGCTTGCGGTACTCATTGAAGGTGGTAGCGCCGATCACCTGGATCTCGCCGCGGCTGAGGGCGGGCTTCAGGATATTGGCGGCGTTCATGCTGCCCTCGGCATCCCCCGCGCCCACGATGTTGTGTACCTCGTCAATGACAAGGATGATGTTTCCAGCCTTACGAATTTCTTCGATCAGGCCCTTCATACGGCTCTCGAACTGGCCGCGGAACTGGGTGCCGGCCACCAGCGCCGTCAGGTCAAGGAGGTAGACCTCCTTATCCCGCAGTTTGAAGGGCACCTCGCCCGCGGCAATGCGCTGGGCCAGACCCTCGGCAATGGCGGTCTTGCCCACGCCCGGCTCACCGATGAGACAGGGGTTATTCTTCTGGCGGCGGTTCAGGATCTGCACCACCCGCTCGATCTCCTGCTCGCGGCCGATGACGGCGTCCAGCTTGCCCTGACGGGCCCGCTGAGAGAGGTTGATGCAGTAGTTATCCAGAAACTTCCGCTTTTTCTCCGTCTTACGGCCGCCGTTGCTGGAGGTGGCATTGCCCTCACCGGTGGGTTGCTGGGGCTGGGCGGGGGGATTGCTGCCGTTATTGCCGAACAGGCGGTTCAGGAAGGGGAAGGTGGCGGTCTTGCCGCTCTCCTCGTCGTCCTCGTCGCCGTCCTCGGCCTCGGGCAGCTCCTCAGCGCCGCCGAAGGCCTGCATCATCTCGTTGGAGATGTTGTCCAGATCCTCCGGCGTGATGCCCATGCGCTTCATCATCTCGTCCACCTGGGGCAGGCCCAGCTGGGCGGCGCACTTCAGGCACAGGCCCTCGTTGACCTGCTCGTTTTTCTCGTTGAGGCGGGAGATGAACACCACCGCCACGTTTTTCTTACATCTTGAACAAAGGGTAGGCTGCATATGGTTCCTCCAATAGAAGCTGGCATGAGCGCTTTGCGCTCATGGCCAATAGATTGCGGTTTTCAGGGGGCGTCCTCGCACGGCGCGGATCTGGTGGTTGGGTTTCGTAGGGGCGACCCTCGCGGTCGCCCGGAACACACCAGCACACCATTGCGCGGGCGACCGCAAGGGTCACCCCTACGAAATCATAATAAAATATTCTCTCATCACAGCATGGCGATGATATCCATGGGGCTGTGCTGGGTGAAATATTGCAGAAGATACGTCTGCCGCAGGGTGGCCTGGTCCACCAGTCCCGTCCACTGCACCACGCTGGCGGCGGCAAACATCACCAGCACACCGATGCACAGGCCCAGCGCCGCGCCCGCCAGCCGGTTCAGGGTGCTGAGCACCGGCGCACGGGCCGCCAGATGCAGCGGGCTGGTGATCAGCTTCAGCAAAAGCGTCAGCAGCAGGAAGGACAGCAGGAACAGGATCGCGTACACCAGAGAACGGATCATGCCGGTGACGGCGCCCTCCAGCATATTTTTGCCCGCCTCCACGGCGCTGTCCATGGCTTTTTTGGCGATGCCGGTAATGGCGTCAAAGTCCACCAGCTGGCTCAGGGCGGCGTTATCGGACGCGGCGGCCGCACTGACAGCCTCCTCGCTGTGACCATCCGTCAGACGGTCGAGGATGCTCTGCTCCACCCGGGGCGTCACCCATTCGGTGACGGGATCGGCCAGCACATTGGCCACGATGCTGCTGCCCACCAAAGAGGCCACCAGGATCACCACACTCAGCAGGCTGCGGACAAAGCCGCGGCTGCCGCCGATGATCAGGCTCAGCAGCAGGATCGCCGCAATGGCGATATCAAATATCAGGGAAATGCTCATTGTGTCTCCTTTTGCCTTACGGCAAATACAGCGAGGCGCTGGAGGCGCCTGCCAGAACCGCGCTGCCGTCACTGCGCATGAGGACGGCACGCGCTTCACTGACATCCGGCAGCGTGGCTACCTCGGTCAGATACTTATCATAAATGATCAGCCGGTCGCTGAACAGCACCGCCACATAGCGGCCCGCTGACGAGATATCCAGCACCTCGCCGTCCACGTCGCAGCCGCCCAGTTCGTTGCCCTCGTCATCCACGGTGATGAGGCTGGCGTAGCCGCCGGACTTATACCGGCTCAGCAGCAAGGTGGCCCAGCCGCCGTCGCCCATCACGCAGCGGCGCAGAAACTGTCCTCCGTAGGAATACGACGTCTTGACCGTACCGCTGGTATCCAGCATGTAGAGGCCCTGTTCCGTGACGGCGCAGAACGTTTTCTGCATCGTTTCCAGCGCATAGGTCACACCGCCGTCTATCGGGGTGGTGGCGACCTCCTTTTCACTGTTGATATGATAGAGTACCAGAAAACTCTGGAATTTTCCATCCTCCTGCCCCATGGTAACGGCCGCCAGCGTGCGGTCATCCCGGCCAAGCGCGGCCGTCATCACAAACCGCTGGGAGGAATTGAAGGTGAACTTTTCGTTGCCCTCGCTGTCCCACACGGTGACGGCGGCCTTCGCGCCGTTCTTGTTGTAGGCGGCGGTCACATAGCCGTTGGGATTCACAGAGACCGTAATCAGCTCGCCCTCCGCCTCCTTCTGCCAGCGCAGGCCCTTGCTGTCCACCACATACATGGTGGTGCCGCCGATGTCATAGGCCACGGCCACACCGCCGCCGGACACCAGATCGGAATGCAGGAAGCGGACGCCGGTCTGATACAGCACCCGGCTGCGCTCGTCCAGCACGCGGATCTGATTGGCCGCCACCGTTACCAGACTGCCGTCCAGGGCGGTAAAGCGGCTGGTGGCGTCGTTTTCATAGTAATATAGCCGGGCACAGCCGGTCTCGTCCTTTTCGGCCCGGGCATAGATGATGCTGCGGCGCAGACCGTCAAAGCTGTTGGCGTCCCACAGGACGGCAGCGGCTACGATGCCCAGCACCACCACGACAGTCAGCGTCAGCCACAGCCATTTGCGGGGCTTTTTCCGCTTCTGCACACGGCGGGGCTGCTCCTCCTGCACGTCGCCGGGCTGGAAATCATAAATTTTTGCGGTATCCTTCTTCATGGTCTCCCTCCCTTTCGCGGCGGATATCAGCGCTCCAAGCGTTCGTCATCATACCAGACGCGGGTCAGATACAGGCCGCCCGGCGGCGCGGTAGGCCCCGCCAGCGTGCGGTTGCCGCTGTCCAGAATGACGGGGATATCCTCCGGGGCCAGCTTGCCCTCAGCGGCGTACAGCACCGTACCGGTAATGGCACGTACCATATTATACAAAAATCCGTTGGCGCATACCTTCAGCTCCAGCAGTTCCTCATTCCGGGTGACACGGCAGTAGTAAATGGTGCGCACCGTACTGCGGACGTTGGTGCCCACGGAGCGGACGGCGGCGAAATCGTGGGTGCCCTCGAACATACGGGCGGCACGGTCCATCACCGCTTCATCCAGCTTCTTGGGATAGAAATAGGCGCGGTTGACATAAAACGGGTTCTTGATGCGGGAGTTGTAGATGCGGTAGGTGTATTCCTTCTTGATACAGGAGCCGATGGCGTTGAAGTCGTCCGCCACCTCAAAGGCGGCCTTGACGGCGATATCCTCCGGAATGTGGGTATTGACGGCAAAGGGCAGGCGATCCAGCGGGATGCGGGAATCGGTGCGGAAGTTGGCCACATAGTGCTCGGCATGGACACCGGCATCCGTGCGGCCGCAGCCGGTGAGCTTGACCGGATGGCCGCAGACCATGCTGAGGCCCCGCTCCAGCGTCTGGGCCACGGAGACCTCCGTTTTCTGCACCTGCCAGCCGTGGTAGGCGCTGCCGTTATACATCAATGTCAGGGCGATATTGCGCATAGGTTCTCCTTATGGATAGGTCAACGCTTCACGGTAGAATCCGGTGATTGGGTGTAGGGGCGACCCTTGCGGTCGCCCGCATAGCCATGCGAATGTCGTCTCGGGCGACCGCAAGGGTCGCCCCTACGAAACATTCCATAGAATCTCTCGTTTTCTATTTTACAGGCCCAGATGCTTCAAAACGATGATGCCTGCGGCAAAAATAAGAAAACCGATAAGGGCCAGATAGTCAGCGGCCTTGTAGCGCAGGACATGCAATGCGGTGCGGCCCTCGCCGCCGTGGTAGCAGCGGCACTCCATGGCCGTGGCCAGCTCATCGGCCCGGCGGAAGGCGCTGATGAACAGCGGCACCAGAATAGGCACCAGCGCTTTGGCCCGCTGGAAGATGTTGCCGGACTCGAAATCCGCGCCCCGGGCCTTCTGGGCGGACATGATCTTGTCCGTCTCCTCGATCAGGGTGGGGATGAAGCGCAGGGCAATGGACATCATCATGGCCAGCTCGTGAATGGGCATTTTCAGCTTTTTCAGCGGGGACAGCAAATGCTCCAGCGCGTCGGTCAGGCTGATGGGGCTGGTGGTATAGGTCAAAAGGAAGGTGCCCATGATCAGCATGATGATCCGCAGCACCATGGCGATGGCGGAGCGGATGCCCTCGTAGGTGATGTGGCGCAGCAGCCACACATCCGCCACCGGCGTACCGCCGGAGAAAAACAGGTTCATGATGGCGGTGAAGGCCACGATGATATAGACGGGTTTCAGGCCGCGGGTCAGGGCCTTATAGTGAACTTTGGAGATCAGGATGCATGTCACCAGCACCACCGCCACGATGGCATAGGTCAGCACGCTTTTGGCGTTGAACAGGGCCACGATATAGAGAATGACACACAAAAGCTTGGTGCGGGGGTCCAGCCGGTGGATCAGTGTATCGCCAGGAAAATACTGGCCCAGCGTGATATCCTTCAGCATAGGTCGCGCCCCCCTTTCAGGGTGAGGAGCTGCGTTTGCAGTGCCTCCACCGTATAGACTGCCGGGTCGATGGCCACTCCCTTTTCATGGAGGGCGTGAGCGATCTTGGTGACCTGGGGTACGTCAAGGCCGATGGACTCCAGCTCACGGGCGCGGGCAAACACCTCGGCCGGTGTGCCCTGCATGGAGACGCCGCTCTTATCCAGCACGATGATGCGCTGGGCATTGCGGGCGATCTCCTCCATGCTGTGGCTGACCAGCACCACGGTGCTGCCGCGCCGGGTGTGGTAATCCCGCAGAAGGGAGAGGATATCCTCGCAGCCGCGGGGGTCAAGGCCCGCGGTGGGCTCGTCCAGGATCAGCACCTCCGGCTCCATGGCCATGACGCCGGCGATGGCCACCCGGCGCTTCTGACCGCCGGACAGGGCGAAGGGGGATTTCTCCAGCACGTCGGCGCTCAGGCCCACGGCCTGCACCGACTGACGGACGCGGCGGTCGATCTCGGCGTCGTCAAGGCCCATGTTTTTCGGGCCGAAGGCCACGTCCTTATAGACCGTTTCCTCAAAGAGCTGGTACTCCGGGTACTGGAACACCAGACCCACATGGAAGCGCACCTGACGGATCTTCTTGGGATCGGCCCAGATGTCCTGTCCGTTCAGGTAGATGTGCCCCTCGGTGGGCTTCAGAAGGCCGTTGAGATGCTGGATCAGGGTGGATTTGCCGCTGCCGGTATGGCCGATGATGCCCAGGAATTCACCCGGCAGGATATCCAGCGACATGTCCTGCACGGCGCTGCGCTGGAAGGGCGTTCCGGCGCTATAAGTATGTGTCAGATGATCGACACGAATGATGGGTTCCAATGTTGGGTTCCTCGTTTCATTTATTTTGCTGAAAATCTAACGATTTTCAGCAAGGGTAATCCTCTATTGCAATGCTTTGCAGATAGCGGCGGCGCAGTCGTCCACCGTCAGGGCGGTCAGCGGCACATCCATACCGCTCTGGCGCAGGCCGTACAGCAGCTCCACCGTATCGGGGGCGGCAAGGCCCATGGTACGAAGGGCATCCACCTGCGTGAATACCTCTGCCGGAGTGCCGTCCATGACCAGTTTGCCGTCGTTCATGACGATAAGGCGGTCGGCATCCATAGCCTCGTCCATATGGTGGGTGATGAGCACCACGGTGATACCCCGTTCCCGATTCAATGCACGGATGGCGGAGAGCACCTCGCGCCGTCCGGAGGGGTCCAGCATGGCGGTGGCTTCGTCCAGCACGATGCACTCCGGGGCCATGGCGATGACACCGGCGATGGCGACGCGCTGCTTCTGTCCGCCGGACAGCAGATGGGGCGCGTGGCGGGTGAATTCCGACATGCCCACCGCCGCCAGGGCGTCATCCACCCGCTGGCGAATCTCGTCGCTGGGGACGCCCAGATTTTCCGGCGCGAAGGCCACGTCCTCTTCCACCACGTTGGCGACGATCTGGTTATCCGGGTTCTGGAACACCATGCCCACACGGCGGCGGATCTCCAACAGGAGGGCTTCGTCCTTCGTGTCCATTCCCTCGACATACACCGTGCCGCCGGAGGGCAGCAATACGGCATTCATATGCTTGGCCAGAGTGGACTTGCCGGAGCCGTTATGGCCCAGCACCACCACGAAGCTGCCCTTTTCAATGGACAGCGATACATCCTCCAGCGCCGTGGTGGAGGCGCTTACCCCCTCCTCCTCCGGGTAGGTGAAGGAGAGATGCTCGGTTTGCAGCATAGTTGACATAATATTTATCGTTTCCTTATGAAAATGATCGCGTTATTCACTGACCCAGCGGCCTGTGGCGCCGCAGGGCAGCGCCATGCCGGACTCGGTACAGGGCAGGCCCAGCTCGTCCCACATGACCTTGCCGCCGAAGCGCTGGCAAGCCAGCAGGTGCAGGATATAGCCCAGCACGGAGGGCGCAAGGCCGGTGGTATAGCTGTTGATGATGACAAACAGGGGCTTATCCGACAGCACCCGCATGCACAGCTTCACGAAGGGATAGAGGCTATCCTCCAGCTTCCAGACCTCGCCGGAGGGGCCGCGGCCGTAGCTGGGCGGATCCATGATGATGGCGTCGTAGGTCTTGCCTCTACGAATTTCCCGCTCCACGAACTTGGCGCAGTCATCCACGATCCAGCGGATGGGCGCGTCGGCCAGGCCGGAAAGCCTGGCGTTCTCCTTGGCCCAGGAGACCATGCCCTTGGCCGCGTCCACATGGCAGACGCTGGCCCCCGCCTTGGCGCAGGCCACGGTAGCGCCGCCGGTATAGGCGAACAGGTTCAGCACACGGATGGGACGGCCCGCATGACGAATGGCGTCCATGGCGAAGTCCCAGTTGGCCGCCTGCTCCGGGAACAGGCCCGTATGCTTGAAGTTCATGGGCTTCACCTGAAAGGTCAGCTCCTTATAGCGGATGGGCCAGCTCTGGGGCAGGTCGTTCTTTTCCCAATGGCCGCCGCCGGTGGAGCTGCGGCTATAACGGGCGTTGGCCTGCCGCCACAGCTTCGAGCGTTTATCCGCCTCCCAGATGGCCTGCGGGTCAGGCCGCACCAGGATCTGACGTCCCCAACGCTCCAGTTTTTCTCCGCCGCCGCAGGAGAGCAATTCATAATCCTGCCAGCCGTCCGCGATCCACATAACCCCATGTCCTCCATACAGATAATAAATCAGTTTATTATACATCGCCGCACCCTGCCCGTCAAGGCCGGGAAGGGTACGGAACTTGGCCATTTTCCGGTGTTTTTGGATTCTTCATAAAAATTTTACGTCTTGTTGCCCTTGGAAGGGCAACAAAGGCACGGCCATCCTGTATGGGTGCGGGGCGGCGCTCCGCGCCCATTCTGACATGCAGGAGGTACTTATGACACAAAACAATGCGGCGCAGTCTGTCATTGGGCGGGACGCGGCAGCGGCCATGACGGCCGCCAACGCCGCCGACATTCTGGCAAAGCCGAAGATCGGCCAGGACGAGCTGCGCAGAGCCAACGCGATCCTGAAAATGTACAAGCATGGAAAGCTGCATCTGGAGCAGCGCATCATCGACAACGAGCAGTTCTGGAAGCTGCGCCACTGGGAGCAGATGGAGAAGGCGGGACAGGGCGGCAACAGCGGCGACCCCCAGCCCGCCAGCGGATGGCTGGTGAACTGCATCCTGTCCAAGCACGCCGACGCCATGGACTGCTACCCCTCCCCCACCGTGCTGCCCCGCGAGCCGGACGACCGGCAGGAGGCCCAGCGGCTGAGCCGCATCCTGCCGGTGATCCTGAAGAAGAACCAGTTCAAGCGCACCTATTCCTCCGCATGGTGGTACAAGCTGAAATCCGGCTGTGCTGTGTACGGTGTGTTCTGGGACGGCAGCAAACTGAATGGCCTAGGCGACATCAGCGTGAAGCGGATGGATCTGCTGAATCTGTTCTGGTCCCCCGGTGTTACCGACATCCAGCAGAGCCCTAACTTCTTCTCTACCGAATTGCAGGACAACGAGGAGCTGCTGGCAGCCTATCCCCAGCTGGAGGGAAAGCTGGGCCGGGGCGACATGACCCTGAGCCGCTATCTCTATGACGACACGGTGGATACCTCCAACAAGTCGCTGGTGGTGGACTGGTACTATCACACGGAGGTAGATGGCCGGAAGGTGCTGCAATATTGCAAGTATGTGGGGGAAACGGTGCTGTATGCCACGGAAAACGACACTGAGCAGCCCATGGAGGCCCGGTTCCGCGGTGTGGACGAGAACGGCGCGCCGGTGATGGAACAGGTGCCCTGCGGACCCAGCATGGCGCAGCGCGGCTGGTACGACCACGGAAAATACCCCTTCGTATTCGACGTGCTGTTCCCCGAAGAGGGTACGCCCTGCGGGTATGGCTATGTGGATCTGTGCAAGAGTCCCCAGAAACAGATCGACCTGATGAATCAGGCCATTTTGAAGAACACGCTGGCCAACGCCACGCCCCGGTTCTTCATCCGCTCCGACGGCGCGGTGAACGAAAGCGAATACGCTGACTGGACACGGCCCTTCGTCCACACCAACGGGAATCTGGGCAGCGACTCCATCGCCCCTATCCACGCGGGCAGTCTTGACAGCGTGTACGTGGCGATCCTGAACAACAAGATCGCGGAGATGAAGGAGACGGCGGGCAACCGGGATGTGGCCAACGGCGGCACCGCCTCCGGCGTAACGGCAGGCACCGCCATCGCCGCTTTGCAGGAGAGCGGCGGCAAGCTGAGCCGCAACATGATCGACGATGGCTACGAGGCCTTTGCCGACGTGGTGACGCTGTGCATCGAGCTGATCCGCCAGTTCTATGAGCTGCCCCGGCAGTTCCGTCTGCTGGGCACCATGGGGACGGAGGAGTTCATCAGCTATGACTACCGCGGCCTGCAGCCCCGGATGATGGACGACGGCGTGAACGTATCCTATCGGGTACCGGAGTTTGATCTGGAGATCGGCGCGGAGCAGGAGAGCCCCTACCGCACGGCGGAGCACAATCAGCTGGCCCTGCAGCTGTTTCAGATGGGGTTTTTCCGGGATGATCTGGCGGATCAGGCGCTGCGGTGTCTGGAGCTGATGGAGTTCAAGAACAAGGATCAGCTGGCGCGGGTGATCTCCACCGGCAAGACGCAGGCCTCGGAGATCGCGGCGCTGCGGCAGCAGCTTTTGCAGCTGGCGCAGATCGTGGACGAGGCAAAGGGCACCCATCTGACGGAGAGTCTGGCGGCGGAGCAGTCCGGCGGCGAGAGCAGGACCTCCGCCAGCGCTATGAAGGCGGCACAGACGGCGGCCAATGCCATGGAGCGCAGCCGCAGGCAGTCCAGGGAGGTGGTGCGGCCCAGATGATCCGCGCGACGATACATGACCGCGCTGTATGGGCCTATGGCCACAGCGGCTACGGAGCCAAGGGACAGGACATCATATGTGCCGCCGTCAGCATGCTGATGGAAGCCGCCGCGGAAACTCTGAAGGCGCAGAGCGCCCCGGTGCTGGACATCCGGGGCGACGGCTTCTGGTCGCTGATGGCGGCGCAGGACAGCGGCGCACTGGAGGTGGCGCGGCAGGGACTTTGCCTGCTGGCGCGGCACTATGGAGACTATGTGGAGGTCAGAGACCTTCGGACAAGGAGGGAACACCATGCATGACGAGCAGGAACTGACGCAGGCCGGTACGCCGGAGACCGTGGATGCGGACAGCGCGGCGGCGGAATTTGAGGCGCTGATCCAGGGGCGGTGCAAGCAGCCGTTTCAGGCACGGGTACAGAAGATCCTGGACGGCCGCCTGCGGACGCTGCGGCAGGAGAACGAGACGCTGCGGCGTCAGGCCCAGGAGCAGCACACCTACGAAAGCAGCTGCGTGGCGCGGCTGGCGCAGGAGGCAGAGGATATCCGCCGGGTCTATGAGGACTTTGACTGGCAGAAGGAGATGCGCGATCCCACCTTCGGCCGCCTTGTGGCGGCGGGCATCGACGGGCGCACCGCCTATGAGGTGACCCACCGGAGAGAGCTGCTGGCGCAGGCCATGCGCTACGCCGTGCAGCGCTCCGGCGAGCAGATGAGCCGCGCCGTGGCCAGCGGCGGACGGCGGATCGCGGAAAACGGCGGCCACGGCAGCAGCGCCGTGACCCGCGCCGATCCCAAGACGTTGACCTCCGGTGAGCTGGCAGAGATCCGGAAGCGGGTACAGCGTGGGGAGATAATTCGGTTTTGAGGGGCGTTTCGTGGCTGCGGCCACGGGGGCGGCCTCCGG
Source organism: Agathobacter sp. (assembly GCA_963636325.1). GTDB lineage: Bacteria > Bacillota > Clostridia > Oscillospirales > Oscillospiraceae > Vescimonas. The sequence goes on from CAVHKA010000023.1 coordinate 16,322, forward strand.
CGGGCGAAATCCCCCTGTGTGGGCCGATGTGGGCATCGCCCCCTACGAAGCGGTACGGTAGGATTCTGTAGGGGCGGACGACCCTGTCCGCCCTAACGATGGCCGCAGCATTTCCGATAGGGCCGACAGAGTCGTCGGCCCCTACGCAATGCCTTTCGATGGCCGTTCGTAGGGGCGGGATTTGATATAGATGTCCGGTTATCCGGGCGGGCTCGCGGGCTACCGCAGACGCTTTCTTCGGGCGCAGAACGCTCCCGCCGCCGGGGAGAAACACCATACTTTATATTAAGGAGAGTATCAAGATGAACGAATATTCCTTTGATCTGCAGC
>CAVHKA010000024.1:0-15930 GCA_963636325.1 Agathobacter sp.
CCTGTCAGCTATGTGAATGATATCCGCACCATCGCGGCCATCGACAACTTCATGTCCATCAACAACGCGGTGGACATTGACCTGTACGGTCAGGTCAGCAGCGAGACCTCCGGCATCCGCCATATCTCCGGCGCGGGCGGACAGCAGGACTTCGTGCTGGGCGCGTACCTGTCCAACGGCGGCAAGAGCTTCATCTGCCTGTCCTCCACCTATAAGAAGAAGGACGGCACCCTGGCCTCCCGTATCCGTCCCACCCTGGCCGTGGGCAGCATCGTCACCGATACCCGCGTGAACACCATGTATGTGGTCACCGAATACGGCTGTGTGAACCTGAAGGGCCTGTCCTCCTGGGAGCGCGCCGAGGCGCTGATCTCCATCGCCCACCCCGACTTCCGCGATGAGCTGATCCAGGCTGCCCAGAACCAGAAGATCTGGCATCCCAGCAACAAGCGCTGAACCCCGACAACACTTCCAACAGGAAGAGTAATACAAGGTCAAGAAGCACCGTTCTTTTGAACGGTGCTTCTTGGCGTAAACTGGCAGAAAAGCCGGAGTTTTATTGCGGAAGGAGTGCATATACGGTGAAACCACATACATTTTTTCTTGCAAGATGCGAAAAAAGCGGCTATAATAGAAGCATCAAATGATAAGGAAGATGATATCAGCAGTTTGTAAAAAGGAGGGACGGTATGTATACCGTGGGTGAAAAGGTCGTACACCCCATGCATGGGGCAGGTGTGATCGCGGAGATCACCGAGGAGCGTCTGAGCGGCGCGATGGCGCGTTACTATGTATTTACCGCGCCTTTAAGTGGACTGACATTGAAAATACCGGTGGACAACAGCGGCGCGGTGGGCCTGCGGCAGCCCATCAGCCGCCAGCAGCTCTCCGAGATGCTGTCCTCCCTGCGCGAGACGGAGGAGGACATGACCGAGAACTGGAACCACCGCTATCGGGAGAATATGGAGCGGATCAAAAGCGGTGACCTGCGTGAGGTGGCACGGGTCATCAAGGGCCTGATGAGCCGCGAAGCGCGCCGGGGACTTTCCACGGTGGAGCGCAAGATGCTGCGCAGCGCCAAGCAGATCCTGCTGAGCGAGGTCATGCTGGTGGAGGATCTCAGCTATGACGGCGCGGAGCAGCTGCTGAGCCGCAGCGTACTGGCAGAGTAAGGAGACAAAATGGGCTTTTGGAATACGGTACAGAAGATACAGGACAAGACACGGCCGCTGTGCAGCATGATCGTGGCGGCGGCCGGTTCCAGCACCCGCATGGGCGGGCAGGATAAGATGTTTGCCCGTCTGGGCGGCGCTCCGGTGCTGATGCGCACTATCTGTGCCATTGATCAGGCGGAGCTGGTCAGCGAGATCGTAGTGGCCGCCAGCGAGGAAAATCTGGAGGAGGTGGCGGCACTGTGCGCACGCTCCGGCCTCCGGAAAAAGGTGAAGGTGGTCAAGGGCGGCGTGTCCCGCACGGAATCGGTGCTGTCGGCGGCGCTGGAATGTGACCCCAAGGCGGAGCTGATCGCCATTCACGACGGAGCCCGTCCGCTGGTGCGGCCGGACATGATCGACGAGATGATCCGTCTGGGCGGCACCACCCACGCGGTAGCCCCTGCCATTCCCGTGAAGGACACCGTGAAGATCGCGGACAGGAACGGTCTGGTGCTGTCCACGCCGGACCGCAGCACCCTCTACGCGGTGCAGACGCCCCAGGTGTTTCAGGCCAACATCCTGAGGGCGGCGCTGCAATCGGCGCTGTTCTCCGGTGAGACCGTTACCGACGACTGCGGCGCGGTGGAGCGCCTGGGCAAGCAGGTATGGCTGGCGGCAGGCGACGAGGGGAACATCAAGATCACCACGCCTACGGATCTGGCGGTGGCGGAAGCCATCCTGCGGCAGCGGGAGGCGGCGCAATGACGGCGCTGCGGATCGGCCACGGGTACGATGTACACCGTCTGGCGGAGGGCCGGGATCTGATCCTGGGCGGCGTCACCATCCCGTGGTGGCGCGGGCTGGATGGCCATTCTGACGCCGACGTGCTGACTCACGCCGTGATGGACGCCCTGTTGGGCGCTATTGCCGCCGGGGACATCGGCAAGCTGTTCCCGGATAATGACGAGGCGTTTCACAACATTTCCAGCATGGTGCTGCTGAAGCGGGTGGGAGAGTACCTCCGGCAGCAGGGCTATGCCGTGGCGAATATCGACGCGACCCTGATCGCCCAGGCGCCCAAGGTGTCCCCTTACCGGGAGACCATGCGGCAGAACATCGCCGCCGCGCTGGAGGTGGACGTCTCGCAGATCAGCGTCAAGGCCACCACCGAGGAGCATCTGGGCTTTACCGGAACGGGTGAGGGCATGGCGGCCCATGCCGTGGCACTGGTGGAAAGACAATAAATATATTGGAACACAGGAGGTTTCAGTGGCCTCCTGTGTTTTCTTTTCATACATTGGAATGGAGGAGGTGTACCATGGATCATTATCTTTTTGTGGTGCGGTCTGCCACGCAGGCCCAGCAAGTGGCCCGCGTGCTGAACAGCGGCGGCATCCACGCCAGTGTGCAGCGGGTGCCGGCGGAATTTGCCCGGCAGGGCTGCACCTACGCGGTGCGGGTGGACGCCGCGGACTTGGACGCGGCGCAGGAGCGCCTGCGGCAGGCCCAGCTGACGCCGGAACGCATCCTGCGCCATAACCGTGCCGGGTACAGTGAGGTGGCGCTATGATCTATTTCGATTCCGGAGCCACCACGCTGGAAAAACCGGCCTCCGTCCGCTGTGCCATGGCACGGGCGGTCAACACCATGTCCTCACCGGGACGGGGCAGCCATCAGGCCACCCGTCTGGCGGAGGAGACGGACTATGCCTGCCGCGCCGCGGCGGCAAAGCTGTTCGGCGTGGCAGACGAGTCCAATGTGATCTTTACCAGCAACGCCACCCACGGCCTGAATATCGCCATCCACACGCTGGTGCAGCCGGGCAGCCGTGTGGTGATCTCCGGCTATGAGCACAACGCCGTCACCCGGCCGCTCCACGCCATCCCCAACGTGACGCTGACCGTCCTGAACACGCCGCCCTTCCAGCCGGAAAGAATGGTAGAAGAGCTGAAGGAGGCGCTGGCGCAGGGGGTGGATGTGGTGATCTGCAACCATGTGTCCAACGTGTTCGGCTGCGTGCAGCCGGTGGAGGAGATGGCGGCGCTGTGCGCCGAGGCGAGCGTACCCTTTCTGCTGGACGCGTCCCAGTCCGCCGGGATCCTGCCGGTGCGGATGGACGCGCTGCACGCGGCGTTCATCGCCATGCCGGGCCACAAGGGCCTGTACGGCCCGCAGGGCACGGGCCTGCTGCTGTGCAACCACGAGACCGCGCCGCTGCTGTACGGCGGCACCGGTAGCCTTTCCAAATTGCAGACCATGCCGGATATGCTGCCGGACCGGCTGGAGAGCGGCACCCACAACATGCCGGGTATCGCGGGCTTGCTGGCGGGCATCCGCTATATACAGCGCACCGGCGTGGAGACCATTGCCGCCCATGAGCGCCGCCTGACCATGCAGGCGGTGGAGCTGCTGCGGCACACGGAGGGCATCCGTCTGTTCTGGCAGGAGGGTTTCCGTCATCAGACCGGCGTACTGTCCTTTGTGGCGGAGGGCGTGGACTGCGAGGAGCTGGGGGAGGCCATGGCACGGCAGGGCGTGGCCCTGCGGGCGGGACTGCACTGCGCGCCGCTGGCCCACCGCACGGTGGGAACGCTGAAAACCGGCACGGTGCGTTTCAGCCCGTCGGCGTTCAATACGTCCCGGCAGGTGGTGCAGTTCACACAGGTACTGCAAACCACCCTTCGTAAAATGTAACACTCTGGTCACAGAATTTTTGTTGCATTTTCCCAATATCTTTTATATAATGCTAGTATCTATTGTTATGCGTAAAATCACACCCGAGAGGGGAGGGAACACGCCATGGACAAAGTGCTGTCATTGGTGGAAGATATTGGGAGGTACTTAACCCTTCTCAAGATCACGGACTTCCTGGACGTGGCCATTATATTCTTCCTGGTCTATAAGCTGCTGTCACTGGTAAAGAGCACCCGCGCGGAAAATATCCTGAAGGGCATCGGCGTCTTCCTGCTGGCGCTGCTGGCGGCCCGTGCGCTGGATCTTCGCGCCGTCTACTATGTGCTGAGAAGCGTGGCGGAGATGGGTATCCTGGCACTGATCATCCTGTTCCAGCCGGAGATCCGCCAGATCCTGGAAAAGCTGGGCAGCAAGAATATCCGCCTGATGCGGGTATTCCGCCCGGAAAACGAGATCACAGAGCTGGAAAAGGCCATCGACCAGACAGTCATCGCCTGCAGCGAGATGAGCCGCACCAAGACCGGTGTGCTGATGGTGTTCGAGCGGAACATCAATCTGGACGATATCGTCCGCACCGGCACGGAGCTGGACTGCGAGGTCGTCAGCGAGCTTTTGAAGAATATCTTCTTCGTCAAGGCCCCCATGCATGACGGCGCGGTGATCGTCCGCCACGGACGGATCGTCGGTGGCGGATGCATGCTGCCGCTGTCCAAGAACGTGAACCTGAGCCGTGACCTTGGCATGCGCCACCGCGCCGGCATCGGTATGAGCGAGAACTCCGACGCGGTGGTGGTCATCGTGTCGGAAGAGACCGGCTCCATCTCCGTGGCCATCGGCGGCATGCTCAAGCGGCACCTGATGCCCGAAACGCTGGGCAAGCTGCTGCGCAACGAGCTGATGCCGCCGGAGGAAGAACCGGACAAGCCGCAGCCCCTGCCGCTGCTGTCGTTCCTGAAGCGTCTGGGAAAGGAGGACGACGATGGAGAAGAAGAATAGAAAAGTCGTGCAGATCGTGCTGGCCGTGCTGATCACGCTGGCGCTGTGGTGTTATATGGAGTTTTACGACTCGCCCAATTCGGAGCTGGTCGTCAAGGATATCCCGGTGGAGTTCACCAATGAGGATACCATTCTGGCGGAAAACGGCCTGATGCTGCTGTCCGGCTATGATACGACGGTGGATCTGACGCTGCAGGGCAAGCGGTGGGTGTTGACAAAGATCGACCCTGCCGAAGTCCGGGTCGTGGCGGACACCAGCGGCATCACGGCTGCCGGTGTGCAGACGCTGAACTATACCTATATCCTGCCCAACGGGATATCTCCCTCGGATGTTTCGATCAAGAGCAGAAGCATCTATAATATCACCGTAACGGTGGGCACCCTTTACAGTAAGCCCGTTCCTGTGGAGGTGGAGGTCAAGGGTCAGGTGGCCGACGGCTACTTTACCGGCGACATCACCATCGATCCCCAGACGCTGACCCTGCGGGCCGAGCGGGAGGACATGCTGAACGTTCACCACGCCAAGGTGACGGTGAATCTTGGCGGCGCCACCAGTACGCTGATCAAGACGCTGGAATACACGCTGTACGACGCCAACGATGTTCCGGTCTATAATGACAATATCCGGGCCTCCACCAAGCTGATCCAGGTGACGGTGCCGGTACGTACCACCAAGACGGTGCCGCTGGAGATGGATCTGGTGGGTACGGACCTGATGAAGTCGGTAAGCGTAGACATCAAGCCTTCGTCCGTTACCCTTGTGGGTGAGGGCAGCACATTGGATACCATCAATAAGGTGACGCTGGACCGGATCTATGTGGAGGATCTGGTGCCGGGACTGAACGGCCCCTTCTCCTATACCATCAAGCTTCCCGCGGGCGTGACCACCTCGGACGGCACGAACGAGGCGATCGTCACGGTGGCCATCGACGGCACCACAGAGGGTACGGTCACATTGGATACCATCAACTGCGAGGGTGTGGCCGACGGTTTGAAGGCCGAGGTAACAGATCCGCTGGAGGTGACTCTGTGGGGTGACGAGGACGAGATCCAGAAGGTCACCGCCGCCGATATCAGAGCGCGTGTGGATCTCAGCGAGATCACAGAGGCGGGCGACTACGTCCTGCCGGTGACAGTCACGGCATCCACCGAATCCGGCGTGACGGTACGCGGCAGTTATGAGGTGACGGTGCATGTGACAAGGCGTGAGGCGTCATCCACGGAGGATACCTCCGGGACGAATACCACGAACGCGGGCGGCGCAGGCAGTGCCGAAAACGCCCATAATACCGGAAATACCGCCAGAAACGGAACGTAAAAATTTGGATCCTAAAAGAGGTAGAGAAATATGACACAGATCGCGACGATCGAAAAGGATCTGGGCGGCGGCTACGCGGAGATCTCCGTGCCCCGCAAGTCCGCCTGCGGCCACGACTGCGAGGAGTGCGCCGGCTGCGGCATGACAGGCGCTGCCATCAAGGCCCGGGCCAGAAACGATATCGGCGCGCAGCCCGGCGATAAGGTGGTGGTGGAGAGCAGCACCCGAAAGATCTTCGGCGTGGTGGCGCTGGTCTATGTGCTGCCGGTGGCGCTGTTCCTGCTGGGCTACTTCCTGTCGGAGGGCCTGGCGGAAGGCGCACGGTACGCCATTGCCATCGCGGCCTTCGCGGTGAGCTTCATTCCCTGCGTGCTTTATGACCGCCACGCCCGGAAGAAGGAGCTGCTGACCTATCAGATCCTGCGGCTGTTCTGATGTTCGGCTATGTGCGTCCGGCTGCCCAGCGGCTGACAGCGGAGGAACAGCAGCGCTTCGAGGGTGCCTACTGCGGATTATGCCATACGCTGGGACGGCGCTACGGTCTGGCGGGGCGGCTGATCCTCAACTATGACCTGACGTTTCTGGCCATGCTGCTGTCGGAGGGAACGGCGGAGCGCTGCACAAAGCGCTGCCTGATCCATCCTGTGAAAGGAAGGCCCTGCGCCTGCGGAGGCAGCGCCTTTGCTCTGGCGGCGGATATGAGCATCATTCTGACATGGTGGCAGATACAGGACGGCATCGCGGACCACGGCTTTTTTGGAGGGCTGAAATACCGGGCGGCTTCGCTGCTGCTGCGGCGGGCCTACCGGAAGGCGCGGGCGCTGCGTCTGGAATTTGACGAGAGTACCCGCCAGCATTTGCAGACGCTGAGCCAATTGGAGAAGGAGAACTGCCCGTCTCTTGACGCGGCGGCGGATACCTTTGCCCAGCTGCTGGCGGACGCCGCCAACGAGGTGGACCAGCCGGTAAAGCGCCGCGTGCTGGAGCAGATGCTGTACCATCTGGGCCGCTGGGTCTATCTGGTGGATGCGGCGGACGATCTGAAAAAAGATGTGAAAACCGGCAGCTATAACCCGCTGCCCCTGCGATACGCCCTTCCCGGCGATACGCTGACGGATACGGCGCGGCAGGCGCTGGCGCAGACGCTGGACAGCTCGATCCGCGCCATGGCGGTGGCCTTTGAGCTGTGGGATTTCGGCGACTACGGCCCGGTGATCGAAAGCACGGTCTATGAGGGCCTTTACGCGGTGGGGACCTCCGTCCTGGAGGGGACCTTCCGCCGAGAAACGAGAGTTTTACAGAAGAAAGGGGGACACCGGCATGCGTGATCCCTATCAGGTGCTGGGTGTGCCCAGCACGGCAAGCGACGAGGAAGTCAAAAAAGCCTACCGGAATCTGGCGCGGAAGTACCATCCGGACAACTATCACGATAATCCGCTGGCCGATCTGGCCCAGGAGCGGATGAAGGAGATCAACGAGGCTTACGAGGAGATCCAGACCCAGCGCAAGCGGGGCGCCTCCGGCGGCGGCTATAACACCGGCGCGTCCACCGGCTATAATCCCTATGGCGCGGGGTACGGCGGCTATCAGTCCTATACCGGCCCCTATCAGCGGGTCCGTGCCGCCATCCAGCAGGGCAACCTGAATCTGGCGGAGGAACTGCTGAACGCCATGCGGGATCATGACGCCGAGTGGAATTTCCTCAAGGGTGTGATCTGCACCCGCCGCGGCTGGATGGATGAGGCCAAGCGCTACTACCAGACGGCGGTGCAGATGGATCCGGACGATGAGGAGTATCAGCGGGCGCTGGATATGGCGGAGGGCCGACAGACGGCCTACCGTCCCAACGGCTACGGCCCGGTCAGCACCGGAAACTGCCATATGAGCCCGTGCCTGCCGTTCTGCCTGCCGCTGTTCTGCTGCCCCGGCGGCGGTTATCTGTACTGTTGTTAATTTACCGCGGCGGCATGGCCGCCGGAAAGGGAGGATATACTGTGGTCAAGAGCATGACCGGCTATGGCCGGGCGCGGGAGACGCTGAACGGGCGCGACATCACCGTGGAGGTACGCTCCGTCAACAACCGCTATCTGGATTGCACCGTGAAGGTGCCCCGTACCTATATCTTTGTGGAGGACGCCGTCAAGGCCCGCGTGCAGAAGGCGGTCTCCCGCGGCAAGGTGGATGTATTCATCACCATCGACGCCACGGCTGCCGATGAAACGGTGGTGGCCGTCAACGAGCCGCTGGCCCGTGGCTATTACGACGCGCTGACAAAGCTGAAGGACATGTTTTCTCTGGAGGGCGAGCTGTCTGCCGCCGTGCTGGCCAAGTTCCCCGATGTGCTGACGGTCACCAAAGCGGAGGAGGATCTGGAGTCCGTCTCCGGCGACATTTGCGCCGTGCTGGATGAGGCGCTGGAGGCCTATAACGCCATGCGCACCATGGAGGGAGGCAAGCTCAACGAGGATATCGCGGGCCGTGCCACCACCATCGAGACCGTGGTGGGCAAGGTAGAGGAGCGTTCTCCCCAGACTGTGGCCGCCTATCGGGAAAAGCTGACGGCCCGCATGCAGGAGGTGCTGCAGTCCACCGCCATCGACGAGAGCCGCATCCTGACGGAGGCTGCCATCTTTGCCGACAAGATCGCCGTGGATGAGGAGACTGTCCGCCTGCGCAGCCACATCGCCCAGCTGCGTACCATGCTGGAAAGCGACCAGCCCATCGGCCGCAAGCTGGACTTCCTGATCCAGGAGGTCAACCGCGAGTGCAACACCATCGGCTCCAAGTGCAACGACCTGACCATCGCGCAGGACGTGGTGAACATGAAGGCCGAGGTGGAGAAGATCCGCGAGCAGGTACAGAATATCGAGTGAGGTGCCGGTGATGCAGCTGGTGAATATCGGATTCGGCAATCTGGTGTCGGTGCAGCGGCTGATCGCGATCGTCAGCCCTGACAGCGCACCGGTAAAGCGTCTGGTGCAGGAGTCCCGCGACCGCGGGATGCTGATCGACGCCACCTATGGCCGCAAGACGGCGTCCGTGCTGATCATGGACAGCGACCATGTGGTGCTTTCCGCCCTGAGTACAGAGCGGCTGGCGCCGCGCCTTGGCATGACGCCGCAGGATTTTACAGAGGAAGAGGGATAATTTTGGAGAAGAGAGGCAAAACATTTATCATTTCCGGGCCGTCCGGCGTGGGAAAAAGCACCGTTCTGGGCGCACTGTTTGAAGGGCGCGACGACCTGTATTTTTCCGTTTCCGCCACCACCCGCGCGCCCCGTCCCACAGAGACGCCGGATGTGGATTACCACTTTATCGAAGCGGAGACCTTCCGCCAGTGGATCGAGGACGGCGAGTTTCTGGAGTATGCCGAGTATGTGGGCAACTTCTACGGCACGCCCAAGAAGTTTGTGGACGCCGCCATGGCCGAGGGCAAGGACGTGATCCTGGACATCGAGATCCAGGGCGCTACCCAGGTGCATGAGCTGCGGCCCGACGTGGTGCGGATCTTCATCGCGCCGCCCTCCTGGGAAGAACTGGAGCGCCGCCTGACTGCCCGGGGCACCGATTCCCCGGAAAAGGTGCAGAAGCGCCTGCTGCGGGCCAAGGTGGAGCTGGAGAATGCCGGCCACTACGATTACTTTGTCATCAACGATACGGTGGAAAACGCGGTGCAGGAGCTGCGGGCCATCATGCTGGCCGAGCACTGCCGCCCCGCTGACCGTATCGCGGAGCTGAATCAGTAAGCTATTATATTTGAATACATCGCCTGAAAGGCAGAAGGAGATATCATTATGTCTATGCTTTATCCCGCAATGAACCAGCTGACCAGCTATGTGCCCAACCGCTATATGATGGTCAATGTGGTGGCCCGCCGTGCCCGCCAGATCGCTTCCGAGGCGGAGGCCAGCGGCGAGCATCTGGAGGAGAAGCCCGTCACCATGGCCATCGACGAGGTGGCCGAGGGCAAGTTCGACGCCAGCACCATCGATTCCTCCATTCAGGAGTAACAAAGAGAGAGGAGAACAGGGCTATGCAGATCGCGAAGATCGCTGTGGAAGCGGCGACATATGCCATCGACAAGCCCTATTCCTATCTGGTCCCCTCCGACATGGAGGTCAGCGTGGGCTGCCGCGTGCTGGTGCCCTTTGGCCGGGGCAACCGCACCAGCGAGGGCGTTGTGCTGTCGCTGGAGCAAGGGGTGCCTTCCGGCCCGCTGAAGGCGCTGCGGCTGAATCTGGACGGCGAGGCGGTGATCTCCCGGCGGGAGATCAAACTGGCCCTCTGGATGCGGCAACGGTATTTCTGCACGTTTTATGACGCCATCCGCACCATCCTGCCTGCCGCCGTCTGGTATCGCTATCAGGAGCTGTGGCAGCTGGTGCAGGGCGCGGCCTGGGACGGCCTGTCCGACAAGGAGACGGCGGTATGCCGTCTGCTGGCGGAAGGGCCGCAGGAGACGAACGTGCTGCGGGAGGCCCTCGGTGAGGGCGTGACCGCGGTGCTGCGCAGTCTGGAAAAGCGGGGCGTCGTCTCACAGCAGACGCTGAGCCGCCGCGCCGTGCGGGACAAGACGGTGCAGCTGGCCCGTCTGGCACTGCCGGAGGACGAGGCTGCCGCGTGGGCGCAGTCCCGGAAAAAAAGCGCGCGGCGCATGTATGACGCGGTGCAGTTCCTGCTGCGGCAGGGGGAGACCGCCGTCCATGAGCTGTGCTATTTCACCGGAGTTCCCCGGCAGACAGTCACGGCGCTGGAAAAGCGCGGCGTGATCGTCCTGCGGACAGAGGAGACCTACCGGATCACTGAAAAATCATATGCCGTAAAGGCGGAACGCATTACACTGAATGACGAGCAGCAGCAGGCCTATGAGGATATCCTGCGGCGGGCGCTGACCGGAAAGGGCGGTGTGACACTGCTGCAGGGCGTTACCGGCAGCGGCAAAACGCTGGTGTATATCCGTCTGGCCCAGGAGCTACTGGCACAGGGACGGTCCGTGATGATCCTTGTGCCGGAGATCGCCCTGACGCCCCAGATGATGGCGCGGTTCACCGCCTATTTCGGGGACAGGGTGGCGCTGCTGCACAGCGGCCTGCGGATGACCGAGCGGTACGACCAGTGGAAGCGCATCCGGAAGGGTGAGGCCACGGTGGTGCTGGGTACCCGCAGCGCGGTGTTCGCGCCGCTGGAGCATCTGGGGCTGATCATCATGGACGAGGAGCAGGAGGGCTCCTATGAATCGGAGCGCTCTCCCTGCTACCATGCCCGCGATATCGCCAAGTACCGCTGCGTGGCCGAGGGCTGCCATCTGGTGCTGGGCTCCGCCACGCCGACGGTGGAGACGGCCTGGTACGCCAAGCACGGCGACTATCATCTGTCGCTGCTGCGGCAGCGGTATAACCGGCAGCAGCTGCCCCGCGTGATCTTGGCAGACATGCGGCAGGAGCTGCGGCAGGGGAATATGACGGCCATCAGCCAGCCGCTGTATGAGGAGCTGAGGGCCAATCTGGAGCGGGGCGAGCAGAGCATCCTGTTTCTCAACCGCCGGGGCAGCAGCCGCCAGCTGCTGTGTCCCAACTGCAGCTTTGTGCCCCAGTGTCCCCGGTGCAGCGTGTATCTGACGTACCACAGCGCCAACGGCCGCCTGATGTGCCACTACTGCGGCTATTCCCAGCGGGCGCCGGAGGACTGTCCCGAATGCGGAACGCCCCTGCGGCATGTGGGCTTCGGCACCCAGCGGGTGGAGGAGGAGTTGCACGCGCTGTTTCCGGACACGCCGCTGCTGCGGATGGACGCGGACACGGTGGGCGCGGGCCATGAGGCACTGCTGAAGGAATTTGACGAGAAGAAGATCCCCATTCTCATCGGCACCCAGATGGTGGCCAAGGGACTGGATTTTGAAAATGTGACACTGGTGGGTGTGCTGGCGGCGGATCTGTCGCTGTATGTGGATCATTACCGGGCCTCCGAGCGGACGTTCAGCCTGCTGACGCAGGTGGTGGGCCGGGCGGGCCGCGGCGAGAAAGAGGGCCGCGCCGTGATCCAGACCTACACCCCCAACAACGACGTGATACAGGCCGCCGCCGCGCAGGACTATGAGCGGTTCTACGACGGAGAGATCCGGCTGCGGCAGCTGCGGCGCGATCCGCCCTTTGCCGACCAGCTGATGGTGACGGTGACGGGGCCGGAGGAGCCGGAGGTGCGCCGCGCCATCCAGGAAATCGGCGACAGCCTGCTGTCCGCCGCGAAGAAGCCGCCCTATGACGCACTGGGGCTGATGATCCTCGGCCCCGCGCCCGCGCCGGTGGTGAAGGTCAATAACCGCTACCGCTATCGGGTGACAGTGATCGGCCGCAACGACAAGACGCTGCGGGGCCTGCTGGCGGCGTTTATGAAGGAGTTCTCAAAGCGCGGTGAAAACCGCAATATGCAGATATACACGGATTGTAATTTGATGGATTAGAGGTAAGAAAACATGGCACTTAGGAAGATCGCGTTACAGGGTGAGGAATGTCTCACCAAGGTTTGCCGTCCCGTGACGGAATTCAATGACCGGCTGCATACCCTGCTGGACGACATGGCGGAGACGCTGGAGGATGCCGGCGGCGTGGGCCTTGCCGCGCCTCAGGTGGGCATCCTGCGCCGGGTCTGCATCGTGCTGAACGAGGACGACGAGATCATCGAGCTGATCAACCCCGAGATCGTCTATACCGAGGGCGAGGAGACGGCGCTGGAGGGCTGCCTCAGCGTGCCCGGCAAGTACGGCGAGGTCACCCGTCCCTATGTGGTGCGGGTCAAGGCTCAGGATCGTGACGGCCAGTGGTTCGAGGTGGAGGACGAGGGCATTACCGCCCGCTGCTTCTGCCATGAGATCGAGCATCTGGACGGCCATCTGTTCGTGGAGCACACCGACCGCCTGCTGGAGGGCGAGGAGCTGCAGAAGTGGCTGGAAGAGCATGCCGACCAGTACGAGATCGAAGAAGAGGGCGAGGAAGAGTAATGCGCATTTTGTTTATGGGTACGCCGGATTTCGCCGTGGCCTCCCTGAAAGCGCTGGTGGAAGCCGGACATGAGATCTGCGGCGTGTTTACCCAGCCGGATAAGCCCAAAAACCGCGGCCATAAGCTGGCCTTCTCACCTGTAAAGGAATATGCATTGACACAGGATCTGCCGGTGTATCAGCCCCTGAAGCTGCGGGACGGCACGGCGCTGGCGCTGGTGCGGGAGCTGCATCCGGAGCTGATCGTGGTGGCCGCCTATGGCCGCATCCTGCCAGAGGATATCCTGAACACGCCGCCCTACGGCTCCATCAACGTCCATTCCTCCATCCTGCCCAAATACCGGGGCTCCGCGCCCATCAACTGGGCGGTGCTCAACGGCGAGCAGGTGACCGGCGTCACCATCATGTATATGGCCGCCGAGTTGGACGCGGGCGACATCATCCGCATCGCGGAAACGCCCATCGATCCCGATGAGGACGCCCAGACCCTGACGGCGCGTCTGGCGCTGCTGGGAGCGGACGCGCTGGTGCAGGCGGTAAGCGACCTGCAAAACGGCACGGCTACCCGCACGCCGCAGGAGCATGATAAGCATACCTATGCGCCCATGCTGGACAAATCCCTCAGTCCGCTGGACTTCACGAGACCGGCCCAACAGCTGCACGATCAGGTGCGCGGCCTGATCCCGTGGCCCTGCGCCACTATGGAGCTGAACGGCGCTACCGTCAAGGTATACCGCGCCGCTGTGGGTGAGGAGACCGCCGCCGCGCCCGGCTCCATCGTGGAGGCCAACAAGAAGGGCATCGCCATCGCCTGCGGCGACGGAAAGCTGCTGCGTATTCTGGAATTGCAGGCCCAGGGCGGCAAGCGTATGGCCGCCGCCGCCTATCTGGCGGGCCACCCGATCCCCGTCTGCCTATGAATGAAAGACGGAAGGGCAATGCCCGCGATACCGCGCTGGAGGTGCTGCTGAGCGTCTCCAGTGCCAACGCATGGTCGGATGGCAGCCTGAAGCGCACCATCGCCAAGAACGGACTGGACAGCCGGGATGCCGCGCTGGCCAGCCGTATCGCCTATGGCGTGATCCAGAACCGCATGTATCTGGACTACTACATCAGTCTCTGGTGTACTCAGAAGGCGGCACGGCTGGAGCCGCTGATCCTGAATATTCTGCGGATCGGCGCGTATCAGATCCTGTTTATGGATAAGATCCCTCACCGGGCCGCCGTCAACGAGGCGGTGGAGATGGCCAAGCGCCACGGCCGCCCCCGTGCGGCGGGCATGGTCAACGCGGTGCTGCGGAAATTCGTTACCAACTGGCTGGATATGCCGGAGCTGCCCCGGGGCAGCACGGCGGACTATCTGTCGCTGCGGTACAGCCATCCCAAGTGGCTGGTGACCCGATTGATCGACATTCTGGGCGCGGAGGAGGCGGAGCAGTATCTCCGCTGCAACAACGCCATCGTGCCCACCACCATCCAGACCAATACATTGAAAACCACGCCGGAGGCGCTGGAGAAGGAGCTGCGCTCCCGCGGCGCAGTGGTAGAGCCCCATCCCTGGATGGCAGGCTGCTTCGAGGTAAGCGGTACCGGCGATATGGAGAGCCTCAGCGCTTTCCGCGAGGGCCTCTTTACCGTGCAGGACGCGGCGGCACGTCTGGTGGCCACCGTGGCCGCGCCCCAGGAGACCGAACGGGTGCTGGATGTCTGCGCCGCGCCGGGCGGCAAGTCCTTCGCGATGGCCATCGACATGGGGGACAGGGGCGATATCCTGTCCTGCGATGTGCATCCCCATAAGCTGAAGCTCATTGAAAACGGCGCGGCCCGGCTGGGCCTGCGCTCCATCCGCACGGCGCTGGCCGACGGGCGGGAGCGCCACGAGGCTTGGATCGAACAGGCGGATGTGGTGGTGGCCGACGTGCCCTGCTCCGGTCTGGGCATCATCCGCAAGAAGCCGGATATCCGCTATAAGGACCCCAAGGAGCTGGCGAAGCTGCCCCGTGAGCAGCGGGCCATTCTGGAGAATGCCGCCGGCTATGTCCGCCCCGGCGGGACCCTGATCTACTCCACCTGTACGGTGCTGCCGGAGGAGAATCAGGAGGTCATTACCTGGTTTTTGAAGGGCCATCCGGAGTTCCGGCTGTCGCCCTTCGTATTGCCCGCGCCCATCGGCGGGTGTGACGGACACCTGACGCTGTGGCCGCAGCGGTGGGGAACGGACGGTTTCTATATCTGCCGTCTGGAAAAGCAAAAGTAAGGAATTGCCTATGATCGACATCAAATCGCTGAATCTTCAGGAGATGACCCAGCTGCTGCGGGACATGGGAGAACCGGCCTTCCGGGGCAAGCAGGTGTTTACCTGGCTCCACAAGGGTGTGACCTCCTTTGAGGACATGAGCAACCTCAGCAAGCCCCTGCGGCAGAAGCTGGCGGAGCGCTGTTACATCACCGTCCCCACC
This sequence comes from Agathobacter sp., assembly GCA_963636325.1. Taxonomy (GTDB): domain Bacteria; phylum Bacillota; class Clostridia; order Oscillospirales; family Oscillospiraceae; genus Vescimonas. Next base: position 15,619 of record CAVHKA010000024.1, read on the forward strand.
GTGGTACGCAAGCAGGTGTCAAAGCATGACGGCACGGTGAAATACCTGTGGCGGCTGGGGGACGGCAACTGCATCGAAACGGTGCTGATGCGCTATCACCACGGCAATACCGTGTGCATCTCCTCTCAGGTAGGCTGCCGCATGGGCTGTGCCTTCTGCGCCAGCACCATTGCCGGTAAGGTACGGGATCTGACGCCCTCCGAGATATTGGATCAGGTGCTGTTCACCCAGCTGGACAGCGGACTGGATATCTCCAACATGGTGCTGATGGGCATCGGTGAGCCGCTGGATAACAGGGATAACGTTCTGAAG
>CAVHKA010000025.1:0-15254 GCA_963636325.1 Agathobacter sp.
AGCCTCCCCTGTGTAAGGGGAGGTGGCAACGCGAAGCGTTGACGGAGGGGTTGTCGGTGCGTTAAGAAAATATGCCGGTGGCATATTTTTAGCATCCGATCTCGGCGGCTATGCCGCCGTAGCATCCATCTGGACTTTCACTGCATCATCTTAACCGTCAATCCCCCAGTCTCGCTCCGCTCGACAGCCCCCTTTACACAAGGGGGCCTTAAAAAATACCATTAGTCACTTCTTCCCCGTTGCGTTGGCGGCGTAGACGCAGACGCAGATCACCACCACGCCGATGATCTGCCACAGGCCGAAGGGCTCCTTCAGCAGCACCACGCCCGCCAGCACGCTGACCACCGTGGTCACATTGCTGAACAGCGACGCCTCCGACACCGTCAGGTGGGCGTTGGCGAAGTTCAGCAGGAAGTACGCCACCACCGAGGACACCAGCCCCAGATAGATCACCGCGCCCCAGAAGCTGCCGCTCTGCACGGCGGGCAGGAACGTCTCCGCCATGTGGCCCGCGCCCTGGATCAGCGCCGCCGGGATGAAGAACACCATGCCCACCGTGAACATCACATACGTCACCTCAAAGGCGGTGAACTTCGCCGCCGCCTTGTGGCTCAGGGTATAATACGCCGCGTCGCAGCCCACGGTCATCAGCAGCAGCACCAGACCCAGCGCCGAAATGTGGGTCTCGCCACCCATGTAGATCAGCGCCACGCCGCCGATGCACAGCACCGCGCACAGGATCTGCCGCCGTGTCACCTTCTCGTGCAGCACCAGCACATCCATCAGAATGCAGGCGATAGGCACCACGGCAATGATGGTGCCTGCCACGGCGGAGGAGGTATACAGGATGCCGTAATTCTCGCAGAAGAAGTACAGCACCGGCTGGATCAGACCCAGCAGCACCAGCGAGCCGATGGGCTTGCCCTTCAGGGAAAAGGCGAACAGCGGCCTGCCCCGCAGCCTGCCGATCAGAGCGTTAGCCAGGATCACCAGCGTCATGGCGATAAAGGCGACGGCAAACCGGAACGCCAGCAGCACCGTGGGCTTGGCCACCGCCAGCGCCAGCTTGGAGAACATAAAGCTCATGCCGAAAATAGCGCTGGCCAGCATGGCGAACACCAGCGACATGGTGTGGGTTTTCTTGTTATGCATCGTACTCATCTCTCTTTCCAACTGTGACATATCTTAACATAAAATCGCATTTTTCGCAATGGGGAACCGCAGCAGAGAAAAATTCTGTATGGAGTTCTCGCCGTGTCATTCCGAGCCAGTGCTCACACTGGCGTGGGAATCCGCCCTTTTTTATGAAGAAAACGGATTGCCGCGTCGGCCCTGCGGGCCTCCTCGCAATGACATTTTGTAGGGGCGGACGACTCTGTCCGCCCGCAGGGCGAAACATCTCAAACAACAAAGCAAACGCCGGGCGACGGCCCGGCGTTTACTTTACCATAAATCGGAAATCTCATGTACTTGCCCGTATGGACACAATTGCTGCGTCACTTGGTCACACGGCTGACGACGCCCACGACCACCAGCAGTACAGCCAGACCGGCCAGCAGAAGATTCAGACCCATAACCGTCGCTCCTTTCTTATTGTGTTCCCGGGTTGATTATAAAATATCACAACACCATCCATTTGTAAAACGCACCATTTTCATCATTTTCATGAAAAAATGTTTGAACTCCGCTAAGGACTTTGCTACAATGAAGAAAAGGAGGGATCGTCATGAGCCTGACCAAATATGAGATCCTGCTGAAGGCGGCGGAGTGCGGCAGCTTCACCCGCGCCGCACAGGAGCTGAACTTCACACAGTCCGGTATCAGCCACGCCGTCAGCTCGCTGGAGACGGAGCTGGGGACGAAGCTGGTGGTGCGCAGCCACGGCGGCGTATCCCTGACGGCGGACGGCCGGGCGCTGCTGCCCTATTTCCAGCAGATGTGCGCCCTCCAGCACCAGCTGGAGCAGAAGGCTGCCGACCTGCGGGGACTGGACACCGGCCTTGTGCGGGTGGCCACCTTCACCAGCGTGTCGGAGAAGTGGATGCCCTATATCCTGAAAAGCTTTCAGGAGCTGTACCCCAAGATCGAGTTTGAACTGCTGCCCTCCAATTTCAATAATGAGATCGAGGATTGGGTCACCCACGGGCAGGCGGACTGCGGCTTCATCAGCCTGCCCACGGAGCCGCATCTGGACTACTGGCTTTTGCAGCGGGACCAGTGGAAGGTCATCGTTCCCTGCGATCATCCGCTGGCGGGCCGTGATCCCTTCCCGCCGGAGGCGCTGGAGCAGTATCCGGTGATCCTGCTGGACGAGGGCGACGACTATGAGATCCAGGAGGTGTTCGATACCCTGAACATCCGCCCCAATATCCAGTACACGGTGCAGCAGGATCAGACCATTCTGGCCATGGTGTCCAGCGGGCTGGGCATCAGCATCATGGAGGAACTGATGCTCCAGCGGTGCGCCTATCCGCTGGTGGCCTGCCAGCTGCCCCGGCCCTTCTACCGCAACATCGGCATCTGCGTCAAGGATAAGAACGCCCTGTCCCTGTCCACCCGGCGGTTCATCGAGCATGTCCGCCACTGGGTGCTGGCCAACGGCGCGCTGGAAAGCTGAGCCTGCTGCTTCGCGGTTTGTCCCTGTCTGCCCGCGTTGGCTGCATATTTTTACATAACGATACCCCCTGATGCAGTTGGTTTCCTGCGTCAGGGGGTATTTTGTCTGTCGTTCGGGCTTGCCGGTCCGCGCCGGTTCTTTCTTATCGGAACATATGATCCGCGAAGGCCGCCAGTCTCTCGTCGATGCCGGGCAGTTTTACCGCCGCGCCGGCGTCGTTGGCCGTTTCCAGCATGCAGAACCGGGGCGGCAGACGGAAAGCCTTGTTCATGCACAGGGCCGAGATCAGCTGCTGGGCCACGATGTCGCCGCCGGAGTAGCCGGACACGATGATGGCGTACAGATCCTTGTCGTAGAAGGGCGTGGTGCGGAACAGGGCCGTCAGCCGGTTGATGCAGGCCGTCAGGTTGGCGGCCAGCGCGTCGTTATAGTTGGGACACAGCCACAGCACGCCGTCGGCGTGGCCGATGGCGGGATACACATGGTCCACGATGACGCCGCCGTAGAAGCACCGTCCCTCCTCGCCGAAGTGGAGGCAGGTGCGGAACTCGCAGCCGTTGCAGTCAGCCACCGTGCCGTTCCGCAGGCTCACCACCTGGGCGTCCACCCTGCCCTCCAGCCGGGGCGCCATCCGCTCCCACAGGGCGATGGTGTTGGAGGTCTTGCGGTTGGAGGCGTGCAGCACCATCAGATTGGGGTGCTCCCTTACCGGCGCGGTGTCCGCCAGCAGACGGTCCACCAGCTCACGGGCGCAGGCGGTGTAGGCGCTGAGATAGTCCGTATGCCGCAGCATGGCCCGGATGTGGAAATTCTCCAGCGAGCCGGTGGCCTCCACCAGCGGCGCGCCCATGAAGGCGCAGCCCGATTGATTGGCGGCAAACACGATCTCCCGGGCGGTGGATTTTGTGTAAAGTTCGCCGTCGCCGTCCACCAGCACCGCGCCCCGGCAGCCGTCGAAGAAATGGCCGTTCTGCCGGATGGCGGACAGCATGGCGTACCAGCCCAGATTCACCCCGCCGTGCAGCAGCGAAACGGCGAACAGCACCCGCTGTCCCGTCACCGGATGCAGTTCATCAGGCCGCTGCACCCTCACATGGGAGCGGCCCTCCAGCGCGTGGGACAGCACCGCCGCCAGACGGGGATTTTCCTCCACCTGCGGACAGATCACCAGCAAAGGCTCCATGATACCGCCCTCCTTCTCAAATAATGGCCCGCAGGATGTCCTGCGTCTCCGTCAGCCGGTCAAACAGCGCGTCCGGCAGCGGGATATCCTCCGTTTCCAGCCCCGTGGGGGTATAGCGGTTCTTCACGCCCATAAAGATATCACCCAGACACACGCTGCCGTAGTGCCATTCGCCCCGCAGCGTCAGCAGTACGCTGATGGCCGCCGAGGACAGCGCCGGAGCCACATAGGGCTTGAAGCCCAGCTCCCGCATTTTCAGGTTGGCCGTCAGGGCCAGCTCCGTCAGCTCACGGGACAGGGCGTCGTCATAGTGCTCGATGGAGTTGGCGATCACCAGTCCGCTGCCGTGGGGGCCGAAGGCCCGTCCCTCCGTCAGGAAGGAGGCGAAGCGCTCCTCCTGTTTGGCGTAGTAGGCGGCCCGGGCGTTCATGACGCCAAGGCCGTAGCCCTGCACCTGCTGGGGCAGCAGGCCCATGCCGTCGTACACGCCGTTTTCGTCCCGGTTGGAGGAGAGCAGCGCCGCCCGGGACAGGGGGTCCACCGGATCGGAGATCACGCAGAAGAGTCCCCGGAACCGGACCTCCCGCGTCTTGCGGGCGTACAGCTCCACCAGTCCCCGGTTGGCCTCGAACTGAGCCATCCGCACATCCTTCACGCCGCTGCCCACGGCGGGGATGCCCTTGGACGCCACAAACAGAAAGGCGTCGCAGTCGAAAAGCCGCTCCTGGGGCACGATCTCCACCGGGGGCATGGCGTTGTACTGCCACGGCAGCGTCACCTGATTCAGCTCAAACTCCCAGCGCTTGGTGGCGGCCTCGTTGATGTCGCAGATGCCGATGGTGGACACCGTGTCGCCGCCCAGCAGCTTCAGCCCCATGGCGATGGTGCTGCCCACATCACCGATGGCCAGAATGTGGATGCGCTTTTTGCCTGCTTTGGGCCGCCACGCCGCCATCTCCCGCCAGCGGGGATGGTCGAAGTTCACCGCCCGCAGGCCGCCGCTCAGCCACTCCGCCGCCTCGATGGGCGGCGCCTGGGTCACGGCGACGCGGCGGCTGTCCAGCCACGACACGTCCTCTTTCGCCGCCGTCAGCTGGGAAAGGGCCGTGGCGGAGAAGGCGGCCCGGCCGCTCTCCGGTGGGCGGCGGTACAGAAAGACCGGTTGGCCCTTGGCGGCCTCCGCCGCCGTCAGAGGCAGCGGCTCACAGGACACGAAATACTGTCCGTTTTCCTCGTATTGATACATGATGGTTCCTCCTTTTTACCGGAACAGGTTCTCCAGCCGCCGCAGCGTCTCCAGATCGTCACGGAGATAATCGGACACCGCGCCGTCAAGGCTGTACCGCATCCGTCCCTTGTCGGGGCACAGGGGCAGCACCACCGCTTCGCTGAGCCGCCGCAGCGTCAGGCTGCGGGCATAGACCCGGCGGTAGGCGGTCTCCAGCGCCTCGATGATATACAGGGTGTTCTCGATGCAGGTGCGGGAGAAGGTATAGGCCGCAGCCGCGCCGCACTGGCGCAGATGCTCCGGATAGACGTAGGGCAATATCAGGTTCACCGACGGCTGTAAGCCGGAGCGCGCCATGTCGGGGTGCTCCACCGTGTCGCCGCCGATAAAGGGATACAGGGTGGACTCCACATACCATGCCCGCAGATTGGGCACAAAATACACATAATCCACGTCCCGGCCCAGCTGCTGGGCCAGATCACGGCCCTGGCCGGACAGGATGCCCACCAGCACTTCTTTGATCTCCACCTGCTGCTCCCGGGCCAGCGGGTCCAGCACGCCGATGCGGCGTCCGGTGTGGAGCTGGTCATCTACCAAAATCACCGGACGGCGGAAGGAGTGCACCACCCGCATCTGATCGGCCAGCGGCGCGTAGCCGGGGAAGGCCCCGATATGCTGGGTGCGCCGGTCGGCGGCGAACACCTTGTCGGTGTGGATGGTCTTGGTGACGGTGTTGGGGATGGCGGCCCGCCGCAGCAGCTTGCCGAAGGGCACGCACATATAGGGGCCCAGCACACGGGGCTTGGTGGGGATCATGGGCACGCCGTTCAGGGCGGTGATCTTTTCCACCAGCCGGTGCAGCACCAGCTGGGAGGAAATGGTGAAGATCAGCCGTCCGGGGTACAGATCCACCAACCCCAGCTTGAACCGCCGCCGTGCCTGATGGATGGCGGACAGCACCGCGCCGTCGCCGCTGAAGGGCGGCTTGATGGCGGTCTCCACGTTTTGCAGGAACACCACCGGCGCGCTCATGTCCGCCAGCAGCAGCGAGGGATCGCCGGGCCGCACCGGGCGCAGGCCCTGCTGCCGCAGCAGATCCTCCGCCGCCGGGTCCGCCGGCGCGTCCAGCGCCGCGAACAGCGCCCACAGGCAGTCCTGCTCCATGGCCTGGGCGAACAGCTGCGTCAGCAGCAGCTGTAAGGATTCCGTGTCGCCGCCGTACAGGCCCGTCAGGCACAGCAGCTTACCGGAGGCCACGCCCCGCACGTCATTGACCCGTGCCGGGTCGCCCAGCAGGGACAGCAGCTCGCGGGTGCGGCGCTGGCTGAAGGCGGCGGCGCACAGCAGCGTTCCGCCGCTGCGCAGCGTCATGATCCGCTCGCCCCGGCGGCGGATGCCCTCGGCGGCGGCAGGCGGCATGCCAAGGGCCCGCAGCTCCGTCAGCAGCGGCTCCTCCGGCTCCGCCTCGTCAAAGCGCAGCGTGCCGGGGGACAGCAGCGGCTTGTACTGGGGCTCCCGCAGATAGAGGCCCCGCTGATAGATATACTCCTGCACCACCGGGTCGATCAGGTGGGAGATATCCCGGTTCATGTCGATGTTTTCCCGGATACGGGTGGAGCTGATGTCCTCCAGCTGGGAGGGCAGCTGCAGCTGTACCACCTTACCGGTGATCATGCCCACGTCGGCGTCCATGTCCTTCTCCTCCCCGTGGAGGGCGGAGACACGGCGGAACACGATGTGGTTCATGCTGTGGACGGAATCGGGGCTGGGGGCCGCCTTATAGGAGGACGCCCCGTGGATCACGTCGGAGCCCACGATGAGATACAGCTCCCGTCCGGCGAACATGTCCTTCAGCCGCCGCAGGTCGCCGGGATTGGCGATGTTGACGGGGATGTTATAGGGGAACAGGTGGACATGGAACTCGTCCGCCACCGACATGGAGGCGATCTTCCGGCGGATCAGGCTGGGCTGGGTCTTTTTCGACCACGAAAATTCGTCCACCGCCAGGAACACCTCATAGCCCATGTCCCGGATGGTACAGGCCAGCGCCTTGTGGGACAGGGTGAAGGGGTCGAAGGTGCCGGGGAAGAAGGCCACCTTCTGCCGCTGGGTAAACCGGAAGGGGCCGTTGTCGGTCTCATACCGGACGATAAACTGATAAATGCGGTACAGCGCCGCCGAGCAGTACAGGTCGTTCAGTCCGCCGCCCTGATTCTCCCGGATCAGGAACAGCAGCTTGTGGGCGCACAGGGTGAACAGCCATGCCTTCCGCTCGTCGGGGAACCGGATGGAGGAGAACAGCGTGTCGCCCATGACGTACATGGCCTCCTGCTGCACCGCCTCCCGGTAGGAGGCCATGCCCTTCAGCAGCAGCCCCGCCAGACGGCAGCGGCGGCGGTCCCACACGCCTTCCTCTTCCGGAAAGCGCCGGGAGTACAGCCGGTAGTTCTCCAGCGCGAAGCCCACTGTGTCCAGCGCCGAGGCCACCACGCTGTCGGCGGAATGGCTCAAAAGCCCCGCCAGATAGTCGATGACCTCGTCCAGCTCCGCCGGCGGCAGCCACAACATAAAGGAACCCAGATACTGGGGGATATACTTGGAAAATTCATAGTGGCCCGCCTCCAGCGCCTTGGACAGCTCCACGGCCACCTCGTTGCGTTCCTCGCTGGTGAGCCGGGGCGCGATGCCCAGCAGGGCACGGCCCGCCCGCTCCCGCACTACCACCGCCTCGCTGACGCGGATGATGTTGGCGAAATGGGCGGCGATCTGCATAGCGCTCCCGCCGCCGTGGGCGGCGTACCGGGCCAGCAGTTCCACATTGACCACCTTGATCATCCACGGCGTGGCGGTTTTCAGGTTGTCCAGCAGTATGTCCGACAGTTCCTCCGGCTTCAGGGCCTTGACCGCCTCCGCCGCCGCCATGCCCTGCACCCGCCCGTACTGATACCGCAGGGAGGGCAGCGGGAAGGTGACGTTTTCCGCCCGCAGCCGCGCCAGCCGGTCATTGAGAAGCGGCTCCGCCGTCAGTGTCTGCCGCGCCCGCAGGAAGAATTGCAGCGCCGCCGCCTGCACGGATGGATCGGCGCTGCGGCACTGGGCCAGCGCGAAATCCATCACCTGCTGAAGCTGCGCCTGTGTCAGCAGCTTCAGCGGCAGATAGCTGAGGGTGTCCGTCAGGGCCAGCGCCGCGCCCTCGTCCTCCACCTTGGCGGACTGATAGTGGGCCAGCAGCACGGAAAGGAACCGCTCCGCCTCCTGCGGGGCGCAGTTTTCCAGCGTGGCGGACACCACCAGTTTGGCGGTGAACCGGATGTGGCTGGTCTGCTGGGGCGTCAGCTTATGGTCGGGATAGAACAGCAGGTTCAGATACTGCGCCCACAGGGCGAACTGGGTCTGCTCCACCGTCGCCTGCGGTGCGGTGGAGGGCAGCTCCTTCTTGTAGCGCAGGCTGAATTTGGCCATCACCTGGCCCATCAGCGCCGCCGACTGACGGCGGATGTCGCCCTCCGGGTGCAGCAGCAGCTCATAGAGGAAGTACACCGTCTGGATCTTCTGGTTGGCGGACAGATAGGTAAAGTAGTCCTCCAGAATACACAGATAGGTACGGACTTTTGCCCAGTCCTTCTCGCTGCGGGCCCTTTCCAGCAGGTCGGAGAACAGTCCCTCGTGGCTCAAGCGGCGCATCATGCTCAGGTTGTGCTCCACCGCCATCAGGCAGAAGGCCCGGTAGTACTGCTCCGGCGTCATCAGCGCCGCGTCCGGCTGCTTCTCCGGCGCCGTGTCATGTCCCCGCAGCGTCACATCCACGCCGCGGAAGCGCATATAGTCCTCAAAATCCCGCAGCTTGCGGTACACATACTCATACCGGCGCTTTTTGGCGCCGTCCACGTTGTCCAGCTTGCTGAGGATCACGTCAAAGGCGTCCTTCAGGGAGTACAGCGCCGCCGTCTCCCGGCCGTCCGCCTCCCGCCGCTGCTTGGAGCGGAAGTCGGCATAGATCAGCAACATGGACTCCACCGACAGGTTGGCCAGCTCCAGATCCCATGTGGAGTGGTTGCCCGCCACCTGTCCCACCTGAGGAAGACCGGAGCGGGTCAGCCACTCGTCGGTGTAGTAATAGTGGAGATAGGGCACCCGCTCTCCCGGCAGGCAGCCGAATTTGCCGATGTCGTGGCCTGCCGCCGCCGCGGAGGTCAGCCCCAGATCCACCGTCACGCCGCTGCGGCGCAGGGCGCGGCCCGCCGTCATGGCCACATGGTGTACCATGGCGATGTGCTGCAAGGTGCTGAAAGGCGTCAGCTCACTGCTCAGCCGCAGCAGCTCATACACGAAGTCCTGCCGCCACACCTGCAAAAACCGCTGATAATACGGGCTGTCCGCCGCCTCCGCCTCGGTGCAGAAGGCGAAATCCATGGTCATGTCGAAGGGCAAGCTCCGCTCCTCTGCCAGCAAAAGCTGCAAAGCCAGCAGGGCGCACAGGGCAAAGTCCTCCTGCCGCGCCGTGGCCTCCCTGCGGTGCTGGGGATACAGCCGGGCGATGGCGTTGCTGAGCACATAGCCGCTCCAGCCGCCCTCCGGCGCGGGAATATCCGCCATGGCGGCGGCCGCCGTCTCGATCACGGCGCGGCAGGAGATACGCTGCCGCACCGGCAGAAAGCCCTCGATGAAGCGCTCCTTCGCCCAGCGCTCCGCCATGTCCGGATCGTGCAGCCGCTGGCGAAATGCCGTGTCCCGGAAGGCGTCGCTCCAATGCTGGCGGAAGATGGCTTTATGGGTCATATATGTTCCTCCTTTCCGCCTGTTTTGGCGGTGGAATGGTGTTTTTTTATGATATTGCAGTATAACAATCTTGCCGCACGCTGTCAAATGGGATTCCTATAAATATTGGTTTTGATGGAGGTATTTCGTGGCTCCGGCCACGAGGACGGCGGGGCGATGTACCCCAAGGGCACTTGTTTCACTGCGTGGGCATCGCGCCCTACAAAATTCTATCGGTGGTCGGCCGTAGGGCGGGGTGCCCTCACCCCGCCGCAGATTTCATGCCAGTATTTCTTACCCCTCCATATTCTCCCTCACAAAATTCAAAAACCGTCTCGCGGCGGGGGACATGATCTCCGATGGTGGCGTGGCGATGCCTACCTCCACATACTGGGGCGGGTCCAGCGGACGGAACACCACATTGCCGTTCAGCGTCCCGGCGATCAGGGCATTCACCAGCGCGATGCCCAGCCCCGCCTCCACCATGGCCATGGCGGAAAAATCATCCTCCACACCGGCAAAGCGGTTGCCGGGGCAGACGCCGTTTTCCGCCAGGATGCGGGAGTTGTCCGTCTCCCGACCGGGGTAGATCTCGATGTAGCTTTCTGTCCCCAACAGATGGATGGGTACGGCCTCCGCCGCCGCCAGCGGATGCCGCGGGGACAGCATCACCATCAGCTGATCCTGCCGCAGGGGCAGCCATTGATGGGTCCCCTCCCGGCGGCTGATGATGCACAGGTCGGCCCGATGCTCCTGCAAAGCGGTCACCAACGTGGTGCTGGTGCCCTCGATGGTCTGGAAGGCGATGCCGGGGTGCTTCTCACGGAAGCGGGCCATCAGCTGGGCCAGCTGCCGGGCATAGAACCGGTAGTTGGCTCCCACGGTGATGCTGCCCTGCTCCAACCCCCGCAGCGCCGCTGCCGTCTGGCGGCAGTTCTCCGCCTGATACACCATCTGCCGCATGGCGGGCAGCAGCGCCTCACATGCGCCGGTGGCGCTTACGCCGCCCCGCCCGCGGTACAACAGCGGAAAGCCCACGTCCTCCTCCAGCGCGGCGATCATCCGGCTGATGCCGGAGGGCGTATAGCCCAGCCTGTCCGCCGACCGGGCCGCCCAGCTGTGCGCCATCAATCCCCTGTCCACCGCGGTGCTGAGCGCCATCTTTCTGAAAGAGCGCATGGGCGTGCAGGGCATCATCGGCGCGGCGCTGATCCTGCTGGGCATCGTACTGCACAATTATCACAAGTCGGACAGGGCGTCCAGAGCCGCCGTCGCGGAAAGCGGCGAACCCTCCCGCGCGGCGTAGGAAAAACAGAGCCCTGTTGCTGGCCGTGCGGCGGGGTGAGGTCACCCCGCCCTACACAATTCTATCGTACTCTTTCGTAGGGTGGCCTGACCACAGGCCGCCGCCATTGCCATGCAGACAAGTGCACCAGTCGGAGCGATTTCTATATTTGTCAAAAAAGGCATCGCCTTTTTTGACAAGCTAAACACCACCCCCGGCGGCCTATGCCGCCGGGGGTGCTCACATTTCATCCGTTATTGACCTTTTCCACCGCGCGGAGCAGCTTATCCACTTCCTCGGCCCGGGGCACCCGCAGCCGGACGCTGCTGCGATCCAGCGGCTCAAACTCCCCGCCGGAGCAGGTCAGCACACCCTCCGCCATCAGCAGCTCCTGCAAGTCGGCGCGGGGGTCCTTATGCCGCAAAAGGCAGATGGGCACCCGGTCATCGGTGACCGCCATGGTAAGATCCTCTCCACAGACATCCCGCAGGGCGCGCTTCATGGCGGCGAAATCCGGGCCATGGCTGTCGGCATAGGTGCGGTCGCTGAGGGCGGCGGCCGCCAACTCGCGGGACAGCTCGCTCATCATGTAGGGGTTGGACACCTTGCTGATGTAGCGGATCAGTTCCTGACCGGTGATAATATATCCCGCCCGCAGTCCCGCCAGACCGAAGCCCTTGGAGAAGGTGCGGACGATGATGATATTCTTATATTTCGGACCCAGCGTCACCGCCGACTCCTCCCGGGGCAGGAAGTCGCCGTAGGCCTCGTCCACGATGGCGTAGACCCCCAGCTCCTCGCACTTGTCCAGCACCCGGCTGATGTCCGCCAGCGGCAGCGTCTGGCCGGTGGGGTTGTTGGGCCGGTCGATGTAGACCAGGCTGGTGTCGCCGCTGATGGCGTCCACCAGATCGGATACCTCCATGCGCCAGCCGTCCTCCCGCCGGGCGGGGATGCCCACGTATCGCATGGCCATCATGCGGGAATACTCCACCATATCGGTGAAGGTAGGCAGGAAGCCCACCACCTCCGCGCCCTTCTTGGCCAGAATGTTGCACAGCAGGTACAGGGCCGATACGCTTCCGTCGGTCAGGACGATGTTCTCCGGCTCGATAAAGGCATAGTCCGCCCAGTAGTCCACGATGGCCTTCCTGGGCGCGTCGGAGTGGGGATAGTGATAGAACCGCTCGGGATCAAAGGCGGCAAAGGCCTCCTTCACCGCCACCGGGAAGCCGTAGGGGTTCACGCCCAGCGAGCAGTCCAGCGTATCCTCCGCCGCGTGGGGCGTATGCCCGGCATAGCTGCGCACCTGCGAGAGCAATTCGTTTCGGATCTTCACGTCTATCCGCTCCTTCCGCTTGTTTTTACGAACAATTTACCGCATAATGGAACTCCTGTCAATGAAAAAGCCGCCAAAAACGGCCCAGCACCCTTTGTTAATAACTAAACAACCTATTTTTCGCTTTTTTTCTTGCATTTCTTGCCGCACCGGTATAAAATATTGAAGAATATTCACACGGAAAGGTTTTGCACATACATGACTCATCCTTACAAGACCCGTGAAGGCGGCGCCACAGTCACGGTGTTCGTCCCCTATGACTGTCAGAATCACTGCCCCTTCTGTATCAATAAGCAGGAATACGCCGACTGCACCGGCTTCTCTCTGGAGAAGATCATCGACTCCATCCACACGCTGGACGCCATCACGCCCCGGTGCGATTTCGTGTTCACCGGCGGCGAGCCGCTGGCGGATCTGAACGCCCTGCAAAAGATGCTGGACGCCATCCCCACCACCCACAAGGTGTATATCAACACCACCTTCCCGGTGCAGGAGCATACCACGCTGGACGAGATGGTGGCTTTTACGGAGCGCAACAAGGACAAGATCACCTGCATGAACATCTCCCGCCATTTACAGAAATATGTGGAGGAGAGCCCCGACGAGGTGCTGGGCCGCATCGCCTGCCGTACCCGCATCAACTGCGTGCTGTATAAGCGCTATCCCGCCGACAAGCTGCCCGCCTATGTGGAGCGCTTCCTGCCCTACGGCATCCCCGTCCAGTTCCGGTACGACTATACCGAGACCACGCCGGAGAATCTGTATGACGAGGAGCATGACCAGATCCTCCACGATCTGCGCCGCCTGTTCACCTATAAGGGGCTGGACGGCTGCCGCATGCGCAACGGCTTCCACTTTGAATATAAGGGCCTGCACCTGACGTACCACAAGACCCTTCCCTATTCCACCATCGTGGAGCAGGGCGGCGACGGCGTTACCTACGACATCCTGTACGACGTGCTGATCAAGCAGAACGGCGAGATCCACAGCGACTGGACGGGCGTGAAGATGGACGTGGACGCCTATCGCAAGGTGGTCTACGAGCCCTATGACCTGCACGTCATCAACGGCACCATTGATTTCTGAGCAAAAAATGACCGGCTGTAAGCCGGTCATTTTTTTGCTTATTTACAGCAGGCCGGGGATGTTCAACCCGCCGGTCAGGCTGTTCATGGAGTTATTCATAGCCTCGTCCGCCTGGCGCAGCGCCTCGTTGACGGCGGAGATCACCAGATCCTGCAGCATCTCCACATCCTGGGGATCCACGGCGTCCGGCTGAATGGTCAGGGCCTTCAGCTCCTTCTTGCCGCTGACGACGGCCTGTACCGCGCCGCCGCCCACGCTGGCGGTAAAGTCGGTATTCTCCACATCCTCCTGCGCCTTGGCCATCTGCTGCTGCATCTGCATGATCTTCTGCTGCATCTGCTGCTGGCGCATCATCTGGCCCTGGCTGCCGCCAAAGCCGCCTCTTGCACTGTAACCCTTTGCCATATCCTTCGTCTCCTTATTTGATCTTGAAGTGTTCCAGCTGCTGGCCCTTGGCCGTCAGCTCATCCAACGCGTCCGCTTTTTTCGGTGCCTCCCACGGCGGCGTCTCCGCCGGAGGGGCAGGCTGTGCCGGTTCCGCCGATGCGCTCCGGGGCTGCGCCGCCGGTCCTGCCGCGGCCTTCGGGGCCTCGCCCACCGCCAGCTGCACCCGGATGGGGGTGCCCAGCTCTCTGGCGGTCACGTCCCGCAGCACCGACAGCACCGCCTCGCTGTCCAGCGAGGCCTTCACGAAATCGTTCTGGCACAGCACCGTCAGGCAGCCGTCCGCCACCACGCCGCTGGCCATGTTGAGAAATACCCGATCCTTCACGCTCAGCCGTCCCTTATACTGGTCGATGAGCCGCAGCCACACGGACGTGTCGCCGTCCGCGCTCTCCGCCGCCGCAGGCTGTGCCGCGGCACCGCGCCGCGGCGGCTGCCGCACCGGCGCGGGTGCGGGTGCAGGTATTTCCTCCGGGATATCAAACACCCGCTCGCCGTACTCCTCAGGGGGGGGCGGCGCTTCGTCGTACCGCGTCTCGATGGGGATGTCCCGCATCGGCGGCGCGGGCCGCTCCGGAGCGGCTTTCTTCGGCGGCGCGGATACGGGCCGTGCCGCCTGGGGAACGCCGCCCTTTTCCAGCGCCGCCACCCGCTGGCACAGGGCCGTCAGGTCGCCGCTGAGGGTCTCGTCGCACAGCTTTAAAAGGCACAGTTCCGCGTCGGTGCGGGGCCGGATGCTGTCCGGCAGCGCCGCGCAGCACTGCTGCAAGGTGTCCGTCAGATACAAAAACCGCGTCATGGACTGATCGCCAGCCAGCTCCGAGAGGGTCCTGCGGTCATAAAGTCCCGTCAGCAGGGCGCTGCCGCCATCGGGCGCGGCCCTGAGAATGGTCATGTCACGGGCAAGGTCGCTCAGCTCGCTGAGCAGCGCCGCCACGTCCTTGCCGCCCCGGTACAGCTGGTCAAACAGCGCCAGCGCGTCGCCGGTACGCCTGTCCAGCACGCAGCGCATCAGCTGCACCGTCTGTACCGCTCCGGCAAGGCCCAGCACCTCCAGTACGGCGGCGTTGTCGATGGCGCCCTCCACCGCCCGGCACTGATCCAGCAGCGACAGGGCATCCCGCATGGCGCCGTTGGCCATCCGGGCCAGCAGCTCGGCGCCGTCCGGGCTCAGGTCGATGTGTTCCTCCGCCGCGATGTGCAGCAGCTGCTGCTGGATATCGCGGGGCAGCAGCCGCTTGAAAGAAAACCGCTGGCAGCGGGAGAGAATGGTGGCCGGGACCTTGTGCAGCTCCGTGGTGGCCAGGATGAACA
>CAVHKA010000026.1:0-15057 GCA_963636325.1 Agathobacter sp.
CCATGTAACACGCTGCGCAGCTGCTGCGAGATCTGATCAGCGCCGCAGCGTGTTGATGATGTGTTACATTTCCTTTTCGGCCAGCTCCAGCATCTTCTGCATGTCGCTGAGCTTGTACTCCATCGACCGCATCAGATTGGCCGCCGTATAGTACCGGGAAGAGAGCTGCGCCAGCTCCTTCTTCTGCTGGTTGATGCGATCCTGTAAAAGCTGGGCCTGCCGTTCCCGTTCTGGCAGCAGCATATAGCAGTTATAGACCAGACGCTCAAACCGGGCATTGAAGCTGTCACCGACCTGCTGGTTGATGATCTCCATCAGTTCATCCGAAAACCGGATACTGCGAATATTGTTCTTGAGGGCCATATTAACCTCCTAAACTCTGAAAGTACTGAAACAGGAAGCGGGCCAGACAATAGCCAAGACCACCGATCAGCGCCCACATAAATCTGTTCCAGAATCTCATAAACTTTCTCCTGTACTTGTACCACGCATGGCGCAGGAAGCGCCACACCATGTAAAATATCTGAAATTCATTCATCCGAAAAACTTCTCAAACTTCGCCGCCAGGCGGTCAAAGTAATATTGCTTCACCAGATTCTCATACTTGGGATTTTTCATCGTAGGCCGATGGTCGATCATGGCCTTAAACTCGTTCAGGCCGTAAATCTGGATCAGACAATCGATTGCATTGCCCGCCTGATTCACCACATAGTCACGGCAACGATCTACGTTATAATCCATACCCGGTGCGGAATAGACGCTGAGCGGCGTCAGCACTTCCAGCATATCCAGCCAGTAAGGCCGCATGAGCCAGCGCCATTTATTGGAATCCGTATCATCCGGGATCACATACCGAAGGTAATTCAGCAGCACACCGGAAAACGCTTCCCCGATCGGAAGCTGTAGCTTGGTGAACTGTATCGCCCGATCATCCCGAAGCTGAAGCTCCACACGATTCCAATGCGTACCTTCCTCACAGTGCCGCTCACGGGCCTTATCGTAGATACGGACAAGTACCTTGCTTTGCGGACTGCCGATCCGCACCGTGGAGCCTTTGGAGGACAGTACCGTTTCCCAATAGTCAGACCGGCTCACAAAGTTGCCGTCCTGTGTATCCTCGACCACATCCCGGATATCGAAGATACCGGTATGATCGTCAAAAGCTACGTCCAGACGGGTGATCTTTAAGCCATTGTCAGCAATGAACGCGAACAGGGCAGGCCAGCCGAGCTTTGAAACCGTCTCAAAGGTGCGGCAGCCCTGACCGGACATTTCCACCCACACGCCCATGTCCTCGCGACCGTTGTAGTGGATGCTGATGCAGGAGAAGTATTTACGATCCCGGTAGCCGTGGGCCCCCTTGATCTCCTGCCATGGGCATTGAGAGAGGCCCAGCGCCGATATCAGGTCTTCCGGAGTATGTACCTTTGATGTAAAAGACAGCCAGTCATACAGTACAATGTTTTCTTTTGCACCATCCACAAAACGCCCCCCTTTTGGCTATCTTTGTAGGTAGTGCCCCCCTGTTAGCGGGGGGGGCACACCGGGAGGAGCGACCTCCCGGTGCTTTTTGCGAATTACGAGGGGTTACGCTTTGTCTGCGGGAACCATGTAGGAAATCTTCTTTTTGCTGTCAAAGAAGCATTTCACTTTCATGCCGACCTTGACGTCTTTGAACACGTCAGGGCTGACACAACCATACTTCACAGCTTTCAGGCCACTGAAATGATAGTCGTTGTTTTCCTCGCCGCCGAAGTCCTCCAGCATGAAGACATTGCAGTAATCCTGCATACGTCCCTCGTCATTCTGGAACCGCCCATAATTGAAGCCTACAAACGTCTTTTCTTCCATTGGAATTTCCTCCATACTTTCCGGGCCATGGTACGACCCTATAAATATAATCAGCCCCCGGACTTGCCGGGGACTGTCCAATTACATATTAAAACCTGCCCCCCGGCATATCATGAAAATTATGCTTGTCATACGGGGAAAAGTGTGGTACACTGCCCTTTGAGCCTGCATTTTTACGGGACTCATACCATATCGACAATTGAATATGGAAACCATTATTTCTGTCCCCGCGGAAGGACGCGGGGAGAAAAGGAGAAGAACATGAAGAAACTGGTATCTCTTTTCCTGTCGCTGGTAATGGTCGGCGCTGTACTCTGCGGATGCGGAGGCGGCAGCGGACAGGGCGACGAAGGAAGTAACGGCTTGCAAAACGAGCGGAAAGCCAACAACGAGATCGTTGTGGCCATCGCTCAGGACCTGGAAGACAGTCTTGACCCCCACGCGGCAGCGGCGGCAGGAACCAGAGAGGTCTTATTCAACATCTATGAGGGACTGGTGAAGATCAGCCCCGATGGTGAATTGATCCCCGCTGTGGCTGAACGCTACGATATCTCGGAGGACGGACTTGTCTACACCTTCACCCTGCGTGAGGGCGTGAAGTTCCACAATGGCGAGAGCGTGACCGCGGCGGATGTGGTCTATTCCATGAACCGCTGCGCTGACAACTCGGGGGATTCCGCCCTGGTGTCGGCGTTTTCTGCTATCCAGGATCTGAAAGCCGTGGACGAAAAAACGGTGACCTTCCGGCTGGAGCAGCCTGATCTGGAGCTGATCAACTTCCTGTCGGCGGCCATCATCCCGGAGGGCAGCGACCCGCAGGCGGGCTTTATCCCCGGCACCGGCCCCTTCAAGCTGGTGTCCCGTTCTCCCCAGGAGAACATCGTGCTGGAGCGCTTTGACGACTATTGGGGCACTCCCGCCGGCGTCAGCAAGGTGACCTATCAGATCTATGAGGATCCCACTGCGCTGATGATGGCCCTGAAGGGCGGCAGCGTGGATCTGTGCGCCCATCTGACCAGCGCCCAGACCGCCCAGCTGGGCGACGACTTCACCGTGCTGGAGGGCACCATGAATCTGGTGCAGGCGGTGTATCTCAACAACGCCAAGGCCCCCTTCGACAACGAGAAGGTGCGGCAGGCCATGAGCTACGCCATCAACCGGCAGGAGATCATGGACATCATGGCTGACGGTCACGGCACTCCCGTGGGCAGCAGCATCTATCCTAAGCTGGGCAAGTATTTTATGCCGGAACTGGTGGACTACTACTCCTACGATCCCGCCAAGGGCAAGGCGCTGCTGGCGGAGGCCGGTTATCCCGATGGCTTTGACATGACCATCGCCGTGTCCTCCAACTATCAGCCCCATATGGACACCGCTGAGGTGGTGGTGCAGCAGCTCTCCGCCATCGGCATCCGCGCCACGGTGCAGCCGGTGGACGCCACCACATGGTACAACGACGTGTATGTGGGCCGCCAGTTCGACGCCACCATCACGGGTCTGGACGCCAAGAACACCACCGCCCGCGCCATGCTGGAGCGCTTTGTCTCCGACAACGGCAAGAACTTTATCAACTATAATAACCCCGCATACGACGCGCTGTACGCCAAGGCCCGCGCCTGCACCGATGACGCAGAGCAGACCGCCGTCTATCAGCAGATGGAGACCATGCTGACCGAGACCGCCGCCAACCTGTACCTGCAGGATATGGCCGATCTGGTGGCCGTCCGCGGCGACCTGACGGGGTACACGTTCTATCCCATCTACGCCCAGGATCTGAGCACGGTGGCATACGCGGAATAAATTCGTGCTGAATTTTAAGGCCCCCTCTGGGAGGGGGCTGTCACCGAAGGTGACTGGGGGAGAGTCGACACGTTAAGAAAATATGCCGGTGGCATATTTTTAGTGCCGATCACAGCGGCTATGCCGCTGTGGCATCCATCTTGTTTTGCACAGCGCTATCTTTTTGATTCTCTCCCTCCGTCTCGGCTTGCGCCGAGCCACCTCCCTCACAGAGGGAGGCAATTGACAATTTCCCCATTCAACCAACAAGAAAGAGATGATGACCATGAAGAACATCGTGAAGAAGATCGGAATGATGCTTTTGACCATGGTCATCGTCTCTTTCTTCGCGTTTCTGGCCTTCCAGATCATCCCCGGCGACCCCACCACAAAGCTGCTGGGCAGCGACGCCACCGCTGAGGCGGTGGCCGCCATGCGGGCGGAGTTGGGGCTGGACCGCCCGTTCTTCACCCGCTACTTCGAGTGGGTGCTCCACGCGGTGCAGGGGGATTTCGGCACTTCCTACATCTACTCCATGCCGGTATCGCAGCTTCTGAACGGCAAACTGGGCGTCACCGCCTTGCTGACGGCCATCGCCTTCGTGATGATCGTGGTGGTGTCGCTGCCGGTGGGGCTGTTTGCCGCCTCCCATCAGGGCGGGCGGCTGGATCGCGCCCTGACGGTGTTCGGCCAGGTGGTGATGGCGGTGCCGCCGTTCTTCACCGGCATCCTGCTGACGCTGGTGTGCGGCCTTGTGCTGCACTGGTTCAACCCCGGCGCGTTCATCGCGCCGTCCCAGGGCTTCTGGCGCAGCGTGGGGTATCTGCTCTATCCCGCCATCGCCATCGCCCTGCCCCGCATCGCCATGACGGTGAAGATGCTGAAAAGCTCCATCGCCGGCGAACTGGAGAAGGACTACGTCCGCACGGCATACAGCCGGGGCAACTCGCCCCGTGCCGCCCTGTACCGCCATGTGCTGCGCAACGCCGTGGTGCCTACGGTGGCGTTCCTGGCCATGACGGTGGCGGATATCGTGGCAGGCAGCGTGATCATCGAGCAGGTCTTTGCCATCTCCGGTCTGGGCCGTTTGCTGCTGAGCTCCATCTCCAACCGGGACTTCCCCGTGGTGCAGGCCATCGTGGTGATCCTGGCGCTGTGGGTGGTGCTGGTGAACTGTCTGGCGGATATCATCAACCAGCAGCTGGACCCCCGGCTGCGGCTGCAATAAGGAGGGGACGAGGATGCTGCGACATAGAAAAAGCGTCTCCTTCCGCATCGGCCTTGTGATCGCCGCCGTGATGGCGGTGATGGCGCTGGTGGGCTATGTATGGACGCCCTGCGACCCCACGGCCATCGTGGGAAGCGAAAAATTCCTGGGGCCGTCTCTGCGGCACCTGTTCGGCACCGACAACTTCGGGCGGGACATCTTCAGCCGCGTGATGGTGGGCGTGGGCACCACGTTCTTCATCTCGCTGTGCACCGTGTGCATCGGCGGCGTGGTGGGCACGCTGATCGGCGCGTTCACCGGCTACTTCGGCGGCGTGGTGGATGAGGTGCTGATGCGCATCAACGACGCGCTGACGGCTTTTCCCAATATCCTGCTGGCGCTGGTGTTCATCGCCATGCTGGGCTTCGGCAAATACAATGTGATTTTGGCGCTGGGCGTGGCCTTCATTCCCAGCTTTGCCCGCGTGGTGCGCGCGGAGTTCGCGCGGCAGCGGGCCATGAGTTATGTCAAATCCGCCCGGTTGATGGGAGCCTCCCATCTGCGGATCATGTTCCGGCACATCCTGCCCAATACACGGGGCGTGGTGCTGCCGGCGCTGGTCATCGGGTTTAACAACGCCGTGCTGGCGGAGGCCAGCATGAGCTATCTGGGCATCGGCGTAGCGCCACCCGACGTGTCGCTGGGCTATATGCTGTCGGAGTCCCAGAACTATATGATAAAGGCCCCGTGGTATGTGCTGTGTACCGGCCTTGTGATCGTACTGCTGATCCTGGGCGTCAGCATGATGGGCGAGGGCCTGCGGAAGGGAGGCGCGTGACCATGCTGGAGATCAAAGACCTCCACGTCCGCTTTCACGACGCCGACCATGAGGCCGTCCGGGGCATCAGCCTGACGGTGGCCGACGGCGAGATCATGGGTCTGGTAGGCGAGAGCGGCAGCGGCAAGACCGTGACCGCCATGGTGGTATCCGGCCTGATGCCCCGCCGGAAGGCGGACGTATCGGGGCAGGTGCTGCTGGACGGCAAGGATCTGCTGGCGCTGGACGCAGCCCAGATGCGCAAGCGGCAGGGCTGCGCCATTTCCGTGGTGTTTCAGGAGCCTATGAGCGCCATGAACCCCGTCATGCGCATCGGCCCGCAGGTGGAGGAAGCCCTCCGTGTCCACACGAAGCTCTCGGCCCAGGAGCGGCGGGAGCGGGCCTTGCAGGCCCTGCGGGACGTGGATCTGTCCGACGCCGAGGCTGTCTATGACAAGTATCCCCATCAGATGTCCGGCGGCATGCTGCAGCGGGCCATGATCGCGGCGGCCATCATCTCCCGGCCCAAGCTGCTGCTGGCGGACGAGCCTACCACCGCGCTGGACGTGACCATTCAGGCCCAGATCCTGGAGCTGCTGCGGCGGCTGAACCGGGAAATGGGCATGTCCATCCTGTTCATCTCCCACAACCTGAACGTGGTGCGCAAGCTGTGCACCCGCGTGGCGGTGATGGAGAAGGGCCTGATCGTAGAGACCGGCGACACGCAGCAGGTGTTCTACGACCCGCAGGCCCCATACACACAGCGGCTCATCGCCGCCATCCCCACGAGGAAGAAGCTATGCTAGAGACCGTATTGGAAGTCAATGACCTGAACGTGTGGTACCGCGGCGGCACAGGACTGCGTAAGCAGCGCCATCAGGTGCTCCACGATGTCAGCTTTACCCTGTACCGGGGCGAGATACTGGGGCTGGTAGGGGAGAGCGGCAGCGGCAAGTCCACGCTGGCCCGGGCGGTGCTGGGCATGGAGAGCGACATCACCGGCACGGTGATCCACCACACCAAGCGGCCCCAGATGGTCTTTCAGGACCCGGCGGGCAGCCTGAACCCCTCCTTCACCGTGGCCCAGACGCTGGCGGAGCCGCTGCACATCTACGGCAAGTACGACAAAGCCGGTATCGAAAGCCGCGTCCGGGACACCATGGCGCTGGTGGGGCTGGACGAGGAGTACTACGGCCGCTATCCCCACGAGCTGTCCGGCGGACAGAAGCAGCGGGTGTGCATCGGCGCGGCGCTGATCCAGAAGCCGGGCCTGATCGTGGCAGACGAGGCGGTGTCGGCGCTGGATGTGACCATTCAGGCCCAGATCTTGCAGCTGATCGCCCGGTTGCGCCGGGAGTTCGGCATTTCCTACCTGTTCATCTCCCACGATCTCAACGTGGTGTATGAGATCTGCGACCGGTGCCTTGTGATGAAGGACGGCCGCATCGTGGAGCAGGGCACCGTGGACGAGGTGTACGACCACCCGAAGGCGGAGTATACGAAACAGTTATTAAAAGCAGCGGAGTGATGATAGTATGACAGACGAAAGAAAACAGCAATTATTGAGTCTGGC
The DNA here is from genome assembly GCA_963636325.1 of Agathobacter sp. Taxonomy (GTDB): domain Bacteria; phylum Bacillota; class Clostridia; order Oscillospirales; family Oscillospiraceae; genus Vescimonas. The sequence goes on from CAVHKA010000026.1 coordinate 7,228, forward strand.
GCTGGACAGCGAGCCCTTTGACTTACACAACCATGTGAAGATCGTGGCCGTGGACGACGGCTGGGCGCAGGTGGAGGTGGAGATCCACCCCGAGACCCTGAACCGCTGGGGCATCCCCCACGGCGGCATCCTGTTCACCCTGTCGGACGTGGCCTGCGGCATGGCCATCCTGACCACGCGGATGGAGGCCTGCGTCACCGTCAGCGGCACCATCGACTGCGTCAACGCCGGGCCTGCCTCCGGCAAGCTGATCGCCACCGGACGGGTGCAGAAGGCGGGCGGCAAGCTGGCTTTCTGCGATTCCGAGATCCGTGACGAGAGCGGAAAGCTGATCACCACCGGACACACGGTGATGTATTTCACCGGCAAGCAGCTGGCGTGAGCGGATTTTTGCGGCGGTATCGCGCCCAGCTGTGGTGGCTGGCGGGACTGGCGGCGTTTTTCGCCGTCTATTTCCCCCTGCGCACCTGCCGGAGCGCCATGAACTGGCTGTGCGGCCGCGTCATCCTGCCGTTGGAGCAGGCGCTGGGGCGGCTGTGCGGTCTCACCTCTGTCTCTGTGGCAGAGGTGCTGATTTTATCCGGCATCTTTGCGGCCATGTTCTATCTGGCGTGGCAGGCGCGGTGCCTGATCACCCGGCCTCAGAAGAGCCAGCGGGCCGTGCGCATGGGGCTGACGGTGCTGTGCGTGGGACTGAGCGTCTACGCGGGCTTCTGCCTGCTGTGGGGCGTGTTCTACGGGGCCGACAGCTTTCAGGACAAGTCCGGCCTGACGGCACGGGGCGGCACGGTGGAGGAGCTGACGGTGCTGACGCAGCGCTTTGCCGATGAACTGGGTGAGCTTGCACCCCAGGTGGAGCGGGACGAAAACGGCTGCTTCGCCGTCTCACGGCAGGCGATCTTTGACGACGCCATGACCGCCTATGACGGCATCGTGACGGAGTTCGACTGTCTCAGCAAGCCTCGGACGATGCCGAAAGCCTTCGTATCCTCACGGGGCATGAGCTATCTGGATTTCAGCGGCTTTTACTTCCCCTTTACTGGCGAGGCTAATCTCAACGACGAAAGCCCCGCCGCCTATCTGCCCGCCAACATCTGCCACGAGCTGGCCCACCAACAGGGCATCGCCACCGAGCAGGAGTGCAACTTCGTGGCCATCATGGCGGCCACGTCCCACGAAAGCGCCGCCTACCGCTACTCCGGGTATCTGATGGGCTATGTTCATTTGGGCAATGCCCTGTACCGGACGGATCCGGAGGCGTGGCAGGCCATCCGGGACAGCCTGCCGGACACGGTGCGGGCTGACCTGCGGCAGAACAGCGCCTACTGGGCGCAGTTTCACGGACTGGTGAACTCCGCCGCCACCAAAGTATACGACGGCTTCCTCAAGTCCAACGGCGTGGCCGACGGTGTGCAGAATTACGGCACGGTGGTGGATCTGCTGCTGGCGTACTACTACAATTGATCGACAAATAAGAACTGCTGTCGGCTTTTGGCCGACAGCAGTTCTTTTACTTTCTGTATAATATCGCTCCGATATTACGAATCGTCATCACTGCTCTTGCCGGTGCTGAGGGTGGCCAGCGCCATACCCCACAGTGGGCCGAGGGCCAGACCCAGGAAGGACAGGATCAGCCCACCCGGACAAGGATGCGGAAAACGTGGGCGCATTTCTGGATGATGGTCAGATTCTTACTCATGGGTGTCTCCCTTCTGGTTTTGCTTTTCGTCATAGTGGTCGATCAAATTGGCGGCCGCAGCGGCGGCCAGCGCCGTGGGAAGCAGCAGGTGGTCACCGTCCGTCAGCAGGCATGCCACCAGCTCCGCCGCCGCCAGATAGATGCGGGCCGCCAGACCCAGCCGCCGGGGCTTGCCGGTCTCCTCCTCCACCAGAATGGCGATGTACTGATAGAAAAGATACACCACCAGCACCATGGTGCCGATGAAAAGGCGGTGCAGCCCGTCGTTGAGCCAGCGGGGCACCGTGTCCAGATGGTTGACGGTGTAGAGGGTGGCCCCGTCAAGGGCCAGATGTACCAGCACCACCACCAGCAGCAGGGAAAAGGTGCGGTGCAGCGGCGTGTGCCGCCGCTCGGCGGAAAAGTAGATGACGGCCACAAAGGCCAGCACCAGAAACAGCGCGATCTCCATGCGCAGCATAATCGTCACTTCCTTTTGTCCTATCATACCACACGGCGGCGGGCGCACACACGAAAAACCGCCGCGCTTTCCGTGGAAAGCGCGGCGGTTCAGCCGTGTTTACTGTACCCGGAAGAACACCTTGGCGATGTCGGCGCTCTGCTTGGCGTCCTTGGCGTAGTAGTCCGCACCGATCTTCTTGGCGTAATCCGCCGTCAGCACCGCGCCGCCGGTCATCACCTTGCAGTCCAGATGGGCATCGTGCAGGGCGGCAATGGTCTCCTCCATACTCTTGAGGGTGGTGGTCATCAGGGCGGACAGGCCCACCAGACGCACATGCTTCTCCCGCACGGTGTCTACCACCGTCTCCACCGGCACGTCACGGCCCAGGTCGATGACCTCGAAGCCGTAGTTCTCCAGAATGACCTTAACGATGTTCTTGCCGATGTCGTGGACGTCGCCCTTGACAGTGGCCAGCACGATGCGACCCTTGTCAGCGGCGGCGCTGCCGTCCTTTGCCATGGCGGCGCGGATCTCCTCGAAGGCGCTCTGGGCGGCGCTGGCAGCCTGCAAAAGCTGGGGCAGGAACAGCTGACCCCGCTCGTACTTGCCGCCCACCGCGTCCAGCGCCGGGATCAGCGCCTCATCCACCACCGTCAGGGGCGGCACCTTCTCCAGAAGCTCATGGGTCAGGGCGGCGCTCTCGCCCCGCAGACCCTGCTCCACCGCCTTCAGCAGCGGGCCATAGGCCCCCTGAGGCGGCGCGCTTTTGGGTACGCTCTCCATCACCTTGGCCAGCGTGCTGGCGGCGGGGACGCGGCCCGCGTAGCGGCCGATATAGGCGGCGCACTGCCTGTCCCGTCCGGACAGGACACCGTAGGCATAGATAGCGGCCATCATCTCCGGGCTGTCCGGGTTCATGATGGCAAGATCCAGTCCCGCGTCCAGTGCCAGCGTCAGGAAGATGGTATTCAGATACGCCCGGCAGGGCAGGCCGAAGCTGATGTTGGACACGCCCAGAATGGTGCGCACGCCCAGTTCCTCCTTGCACCGCCGCAGGGCCTTCACCGTCTCCATCACGTCGTCCTGCTGGGCGCTGGCGGTCAGGGTCAGGCAGTCGATATAGATATCCTCCAGAGGGATACCGGCGGCCAGTGCCGCGTCACGGATGCGGCGGGCGATGGCCACACGCTCCTCCGCTTTGGCGGGCACGCCCGCGCCGTCCACCGTCAGACCGATCACCGCCGCGCCGTACTTCCGGCACAGGGGCAGCACATGCACCAGCACCGCCGGCGCGCCGTTGACGGAGTTCACCAGGGGCTTGCCGTTATAGGCCCGCAGGCCCCGCTCCAGCGCCTCCACATTGGTGGAATCCAGCACCAGCGGCTGGCTGATGACGCTTTGCAGCGTTTTCACTGCCTGCTCCATCAGGGCGGGCTCGTCCACGCCCGGCGCGCCCACGTTCACATCCAGCAGGTCCGCGCCCTGCTCCGACTGGGCCACCGCCTGCTGCAAAACATAGTCCATGTCCCCCTGGGCCAGCGCCTGCTGGAACCGCTTTTTGCCGGTGGGGTTGATGCGCTCGCCCACCACCCGCACGGCGTCCACCGTCACGCGGGACACGGGGGAGCACAGCACCGACGGCATGGGATGGGCCCCACGGCCCGGCACGCAGTCCCGGAACACGCCGCCCAGCAGCCGGATGAAATCCGGCGTGGTGCCGCAGCAGCCGCCGGCGGCGAACAGGCCCAGCTCCCGGTAAGGCTCCATCTGTTGGGCGAACAGCTCCGGCGTGATGTCGTAGCCGCTGCCGTCGGCACGGGGCAGGCCCGCGTTGGGCTTGACGAATACCGGGAAATCCCCCGGCAGGGCCGCCGCCAGACGCCGGGCCATAGGTAAGATCTCCTTGGGGCCCAGGGAGCAGTTGATGCCCAGCGCGTCCGCGCCAAGGCCCCGGGCCGTGGCGGCGAAGCTCTCCACCGTGCAGCCGGTGAAGGTGCGGCCCTCGGCCTCGAAGCTCATGCTGGCCAGCACGGGAAGGTCGCAGTTCTCCTTCACCGCCAGCAGGGCGGCCTTCAGCTCGTACAGATCGGTAAAGGTCTCCACCATCACCAGATCGGCCCCGGCCGCTGCGCCCGCCCGGACGATGCGGGCGAAATCCGCCACGGCGCTTTCAAAGGGCAGGGTGCCGATAGGCTCCAGCAGCTCGCCCAGCGGGCCGATGTCCAGCGCCGTCAGCGCCCCATAGGGCTGGCAGGCCCGCTTGCAGCAGGCTACGCCCGCCGCCACGACATCCTCCAGCGTATAGGCGCTCTTGGCCAGCTTGCGGGGCGACGCGCCGAAGGTGTTGGTGTTGATGATCCGGCTTCCGGCGGCGGCATACATGCCGTGGATCCGCTGGATCTGCTCCGGATCGGTGATGTTCAGTGCCTCAGGCCGCGCGCCCAGCTGAAGGCCCGCCGCCTGCAGCATGGTGCCCATACCGCCGTCCAATAGAATCGTATTGTCTTGATTCCACAATTCATTGACTCGCACAGGTCTTTCCTCGCTTTCGATACTCACATCTGTCCCGCAGGGCGCAGTGTCCGCACCCCGCCAAATGGCCCGTCACCGGGCGGCGGCTGACGCCCAGCAGCGCCGTCACGCTTTTGCGGGGCGTCATCAGGGCGGAGTCCGTAACGTATAATCCGATCTGCCGTCCGGCGTCCAGCAGCTCCGCCGCCTGGGGCTGCACCGTAACGGGCCAGTCGCCGTAGCCGGGGGAGTAGCGGCCGGTGAGGTACCGCCCCTCGGCGGTGATCTGCCGCCGCAGGAGCGCCTCCGCCTGATCGGCGGACTGCTCCGCCAGAGCCGAGGCCAGCGCGTCCGCCGCCACACCGGCGGCGATATCACCGATGCCGGACAGACGGATCTGCCGGTCCACGCCCGCGCCCAGCGTCACCGCCAGCAGCAGGGCCTCGTCACAGCCGGCAAGGTGGGCCGGGATGTCCTGCCCTGGCAGGAATCCGGCGGCTTCCAGCTGGGCCACGCCGCAGCGCCGCCACACGGCACGGGGCATGGCCGCCGCCAGCACCGGCGGCGCCACGCGCGCCAGCAGGGCCATCGTGGCAGCGTCCGGCTCGCCCGGTTCACCGAAGTACCGTGCCGCCTGACGCAGGTCGATCCGCGCCGCCTTTTCCAGCGGCAGTATTGTCACCGGGCCCATAGCCCCGCCCCCTTTCCGTTTCTTTTCGTTCAGTATAACCCACAGAGCTTCCTCGCGCAATCCCGCCTTTTGCCGGAAAAACAGAATTTTTCCGGGGCAAATCCCGTCAAAATGCCCCATTCGCGGAGAAAAACCGCTTATCAGCCGCGGCGGCGTGCTATGAACTGCCTGAATACGTGAAAACCCCGGCCTTATGCCAATGGCATAGGGCCGGGGTCGATCTTTTGGGAGGCGGAAGCCTTACTCCAGCTCCATCAGCAGCTCCTTGGCCTTGACGGGCTGGCCCTCCTTCACCCGGACGGACTTGACCGTTCCGGCGGTACGGGCGGTGATGGCGGTCTCCATCTTCATGGCCTCGATGATGATCAGCACCTGATCCTTTTCCACATGGTCGCCCTGCTTCACACACAGCTTGGACACCATGCCGGGGATGGAGGTGCCCACCTGCATGGGATCGGACTCGTCGGCCAGCGTGGCCTGACGGGTCTGCTCGGAGGCGTGGGGGTCGCGGACGGTGACCTCGCGGCGCATGCCGTTCAGCTCGAACTGGACGTTGATGGTGCCGTCGCTGTTGTGGTCGCCCAGACCCAGATACTTGATGACCAGGGTCTTGCCGTCCTCGATGTTGATCTTGTTGGTCTCGCCCAGGGCCATGCCGTTGAAGAACACATGGCTGCCCATGCGGGTGATGTAGCCGTACTCCTTCCGGTGGCGGCAGAAGTCCTCGTATACCTTGGGATACATGGCGTAGGAGATGAGATCCTTCTTCTCCGGATTCTCGTGGAACTGCTCCACCTCATGCTGAAGCTGGTCGAAGTCCACGGGAGCCAGCAGCTTGCCGGGACGGCAGGTGATGGGCTCCTCGCCCTTCAGCACCACCTTTTGCAGGTCTTTCGGGAAGCCCCACGCGGGCTGGCCCATCATGCCCTTGAAGTAGGATACCACGGAATCGGGGAAGGCCAGCGCCTCGCCCCGCTGGACGATATTCTCCGGCGTCAGGTCGTTCTGCACCATGAAGATGGCCAGATCGCCCACCACCTTGGACGAGGGCGTCACCTTCACCGGGTCGCCCAGCATATCGTTGACGGTCTTGTACATCTCCTTGACCTCCTCGAACCGGTCGCCGAGGCCCAGAGACTCCACCTGCGGGCGGAGGTTGGTGTACTGACCGCCGGGGATCTCGTAGCGGTAGATGTCGGTGGTGGAGGACTTCAGGCCGTGGTCGAAGCTCTCGTACCGCAGGCGCACGTCGGACCAGTAGTTGCTCAGCTCCTGGACGCGGCGCAGGTCAAGGCCGGTATCCCGCTCGGTGCCGTGGAGGGCGGCCACCACAGCGTCCAGCGAGGGCTGGCTGGTAAGGCCCGCCATCGGCGCGCAGGCCACGTCCACCACGTCCACGCCGGCCTCGGCGGCCATCAGCAGGGCGGCCACCTGGTTGCCGGTGGTATCGTGGGTGTGCAGGTGGATGGGCAGGCCCACCTCCTGCTTCAACGTAGACACCAGCTTCTTGGCGGCGTAGGGCTTCAGCAGGCCGGACATATCCTTGATGGCCAGCATGTGGGCGCCCCGCTTCTCCAGCTCCTTGGCAAGATCCACGTAGTATTTCAGGGTGTACTTGTCTTTGGTCTCGTCCAGAATATCGCCGGTGTAGCACATGGTGGCCTCCAGCAGCTTGTTCTGGCGGAGCACCTCCTCCATGGCCACCTCCATGCCCGGCACCCAGTTCAGGGAGTCGAAGACGCGGAATACGTCGATGCCGCGCTGGGCGGCCTCCTCCACGAAGGCGCGCACCAGATTGTCGGGATAGTTGGCGTAGCCCACCAGATTGGAGCCGCGCAGCAGCATCTGGAACGGGATGTTGGGGATCTTCTCCCGCAGCAGGCGCAGACGCTCCCACGGGGACTCGTGGAGGAAGCGGTAGGCCACGTCGAAGGTGGCGCCGCCCCACATCTCCAGCGAGAAGCAGTCCCGCAGGATGTCGGCCACACCGTCGGCACCCTTCACCATGTCGCGGGTACGCATACGGGTGGACAGCAGGCTCTGGTGGGCGTCGCGCATGGTGGTGTCGGTCAGCAGCAGCTTCTTCTGATCCAGCACCCACTGCTTGACGGCCTCGGGGCCCTTCTCATCCAGCAGCTGCTTCAGACCGGGGCCAAGCGGCTCCTTCGCCTCGGGGAAACGGGGGATATCGTACTGGTGGCGCTCGGCGTTGGGGTTGGCCACCTGAATTTCGGAGATGTACCGCAGCACACGGGTGGCACGGTCGCGGGAGTCCACGATCTCAAACAGCTCCGGCGTCTCGTCGATGAACTTGGTGTGGCACTGGCCGTTGACGAACGTGGGATGGGCCAGCACATTGGTAACGAAGGGGATGTTGGTCTTGACGCCGCGGACGCGCACCTCGTTAATGGCGCGGGCCGCCTTGCGGCAGACGGCGGGGAAGCTGCGATCCCAGCTGGTGACCTTCACCAGCAGAGAGTCGTAATA